>JAGOCE010000225.1 GCA_017998915.1 Candidatus Ozemibacteraceae bacterium | reverse complement strand
ACCATCCGCATCCATGCCGTCCTGAAAGGCGACGTGCAGGGTGGGGAGGCGACCTTCGTCCTGAGTACCCGCGGTGGATTGAAAGATTTCGACCCGCAGGTGAAACCCGGTGACAATGGGGTGTTCTTTCTTGATCACGCAAATGGCTCGTTCAAAAAAGCGTATTGGGGCAGTATCGCGCTGTTCACGAAAAACAACTTCTCGACAGCGGCGGCTCCGGAACCGCGGGGCAAATTCGGCGACCCGTTTCCCCGCATACCCGCCGGCGAGAGGCCCGCGTCACTCGCCCTCATCGAAGGGTACGCCAGGAACAACGGCTGGGCGCCCCTGCGGAAAGACACGTTCCGCTTTATCCTCCAGCCCATGGGAGTTGTTGGCGAGGCATACGAGATCGATCTGGTCTCGGGAAAAGCCGTCGTTTTCCCCCCGATGCTTCAGAATGTTCCGCTGAAGGAGCGCCAACTGTCCGATGCCGGGCTTCGGCAACTGCGTCAGCTTCTAGGATCCGATGAATTCAGAGGGCTGAAGCCGCTTGATTCCAAAGTCGGGCTCGATGGCACGACCTGGTTCATGGAAGCGGACCTGGGCGGCGGATACCAGTGGCTCGTCCGATGGCAACCGGAAGAGCAGGTTCTCAATGCCGTTCGGAAGGTCGTTTCGGCAGAGTGTAATAAATCCGAACAGAAATAATACCAATAAGTATGCGTATGTGGCCTCCTGGTGGCGCATGAAATGCGCGTTTCGGGCTGTTGGGCGGTGCTTTTCGGCCGGAGGAGAAGAAAAGTTGATATCCAAAATTTCAACATTTTTTCGTATGACGATTGAACAGGACTCCCTGCGTTTCCCATTGTCGGGCATGCCGGTATCCATGAACCGAAAAGGGCTGCATGAAGCCGGTTTGGGGCAGGGAAACCCGGCTCCGGTCATGCCTTCCCATGGTTGGCATCAGTTATGCTTAAGAACTCTCGTCGTTTCACCTTCGTTCGGTTTGTTGAGCTCCGATCGCGGGGCTCGGGGATGTTCTGGAGAAGAAAATGAAACAGATGAGAGTATTCGTCCTGACCCTGGTGGTGGTGGTGTCGTCATTGTTCCTATTCCAGGCAACCGGAGAGGCTGCTGTGAAAAACGATGAAATCATGATGCGAAGCCCCGATGAAGAACCGATCGGAGCGCGGTCGCACACATTCACCGATGCAGACGGCGAAGTGACCGTTGCCGTCGAATGGCTGAGGCGACCGGGCGAGTTCGCCGTGACCATCGATTATTACGGGTATCTCACCCAGGAAGGCATGGTGAACTGTTACCTCAGCATCAACGGCATTTCGCGCGAGTTCATCACGCTGAAGGAAGAAACGCCGGCCAGGCATCAGCGCATCCGGATTTTGTCATTTCATCCGTCGCTTGCTGGAAAGAGTGGGCGTGGTCTCAGGCCGCTCGCCCCCGGGGAGGCCGTCGATTACCTGCTCTTCAGAAGCGCCCCATACTATCCGCAGTTCGGCAGGTTCGAGATCGAGATGAAATTCTTCGCCAATGGCCGCTGGGACGGCGACGGAAATAATAAGAATGAAAACTATATGATCGGATTCGACTGCCCCGTGGAAATGCCCGCTCAGGATCATTTCTGAAGCAGCCTTTGCGACAAAAAGATCGTTGTCGAGGATGCGCAATCGACTTTTGTCATGCAGAAACCAATACGAAAGAGAGCGCCGTGGTCCATTTCGGACCACGGCGCTCCGTATCACGAGGAAAAAATGTTACACGGTGCTTTCCTGGCCGTTGAGAGTGAAAATGATCTTGTCGAGGGCGAACTCCTGTTTGTATTTACCGGCGAAATCGATCGCGGTGACCATCTGCTGGTTCAGAAGCCACTTCGCCGTCCGGCCGCTCAGGAGATGGAAGGCGTTGCCCTGGGCATCGGTCGAGCTTTTGAGTTCGACGTTGCGGAGGCTCTTCGACAATTCCTGGACGCCGGTTTCGGCCCAGCGCTTCGAGAGCTCGCGGCGGGCGGGGTCTTTTTCGAGAGCCGGCAGGGCCAGGGTGAGAACCTGGTCGTAGAGGATCGCTTCGGCTTGCTTCTTCGCGACCGCAGAGAGCGGATGGGCGGGATCGCGCTGGAGCAGTGTCTCGCGATCGGGCTCACGCCGCTGATGGAGACCTTTGTCGAAGGGGATCTCAAAGCTGATGAGCTTTCTATCTGCCTCGGAAATCACGCCTTCCTGTTTCGGGTCGTCAGTCAGCCGATTCACGCCGTAGACGACGCGCTCGGGGTCGATTTTCCAGGTGCGCCGGGTTTCCTCAAAGTGATCGATCAGGCCCCGCACGGAGATGTTCTTGCTTGAGATCAGGTAGACGATCTTGCTGCTCGACTCGAGGATCTCCTTCGTCACCTTGGTGAACATCGAGCTCGAGTCGACGACGATGAACTCGAATGACTCGAGGATCGTTTTGATCAGGGCGAACGTGTGGAACTCCTTCAGCCGGAGGTCGGTCAGGCCGTTTTCCTGCGGCAGAAGCGTCAGCAGGCCGCAGGGCGCCTTCACGATATATTTCTTCAGGTCCGCGATTCGCTCGCGATCGACGAGCTCGTCGATGATGCGCGATCGCTGCTCGATGCCGAGCTGGCGGGCGACGCGGTCGTCGCGCAGGTTCGGATCGAACAGCAGAACGTCCTTGCCGAGGTTCTGCTGCATCGCGAGGGCGAGATTGCGGGCGAACAGGCTTTTGCCGGAAGACGTGTCGGGACCCATGACGGCATACACCGAGCCGGTCTTGGTGCCGGCGCTTCCGATGTTGGCCCGTGCGAGGCGCTCGCAGAGGGTGCGGATGATGGCGATCGACACCTTCGGGGCCGACTCGAGGATGCCGTACAGGTCATCCTTCTTGAGACGGATCACGTCGGTCTCGGCGAGAGCTATGACGCTGGCGGTGCGCGGTTCCTCGGTGAACAGGGCCATCTCGCCGAAATACTCGCTCTGCTTGAGGTGGGTCAGGATCTTGCGACCACCGTGGCCGTCGTCGCAGAAAACCTGGACGATACCAGAGCGGATGATATACATCGAGTCGGCCTTCTGGCCTTCCTTGCAGATGAACGCGTCGCGGACAAACTTGACCACTTCCGCGTGATCGTTCAGACGCTTGAATCCATCGTCGCTGAGACCCGAAAACAGGGCGACTCCCTTGAGAAATTCAGTCTGGCTCATGTGACTCCTCTCGTATCCTTGAATGTCGTGTCATGATGCAATACGCCGCCGGAGACTGTCAACGCTTCTTCGGCGTTTCCTGGTTTGCCCCTTCGATCTTCACTCTTCAGACGGCCCACGTTCAAACCCGCTCATGCCGGTCATTTCGGAACGGCATGAGCGGGTTCGAACGTGCGGTACTGAATGGCTTCCGAGACGTGCGCCGTCGATATCCCGGCGGCGCCCTCCAGATCGGCGATGGTACGGGCGACCCTGATGATCTTGTCATAGGCCCTCGCCGACAGGCTGAACCGGCGGACGGCCTGCAGGAGAAGATGCTGTGCCGAGTCGTCGAGGATCGCATCCGACTTGAGGCGGCGAGAGGGAAGATGGGCATTCAACATGATCGGGCCGCGCGGGTGGCGGGCATGCTGGCGGCGTCTCGCTGCGGCGACGCGCTCCCTGACCGTTGCGGAGTCTTCGGACGGCGCGCTGACGGCGAGCTCCTCTGGGGAAAGCCTCGGAACGTGGATCTGAAGATCGATGCGGTCGAGCAACGGCCCCGAGAGCTTCTGCTGGTAGGCGACCACCTGGCGGGCCGAACAGGTGCAGGACCGGGCCGGGTCACCCGCGAACCCGCACGGGCAGGGATTCATCGCGCCGACGAGGAGAAACCTGGCCGGAAAACTCGCCGCCCCGGCCGCTCGTGAAATCGCGACTCTGCCTTCGGAAAGGGGCTCGCGAAGCCCTTCAAGCACAGCCTTGCGAAACTCGGGAAGCTCGTCGAGGAACAGGATGCCGTGATGCGCCAGGGAGACTTCCCCCGGTCCAGGCACCCGTCCGCCGCCGATCAGGGCGACGTCGGAAACGGTATGGTGCGGGTCGCGGAACGGCCGGCGTTCGATCAGCCCGCCGCCCGGAGGAACGAGGCCGCGAACGCTGTATATCCGTGTCACCTCGATGGCCTCGTCGAACGTCAGCGGTGGCAGGATCGTCGGTAGAGCCCGCGCCAGCATCGTCTTGCCTGAACCCGGCGGCCCTGAGAGCAGTAAACAATGCCCACCCGCGGCGGCGATCTCGATGGCACGGCGGGAGGCACCCTGGCCCTTGATCTCGGCGAGGTCGATGTGGTTGAACGGCGTTTCGCCTTCTTCCGATGGAAGAACGGTCTCCTGCCCGTGTCCGTCGGACTGGGCGGGGAGGTCGTCTTCCGCCTGGAGGAGCGGAACGAGGTCGGCGAGGGTCTCGAACGCGTGGACCCGCAGGCCGGGCACGACCCGGGCTTCCCGGGCGTTGAGGGCGGGCACGATCAGGCCGCGCAAGCCTTTTTCCCGGGCCAGGAGGGCGAGGGGAAGAATGCCTTTCGTATGCCGGAGCCGCCCGTCGAGGGAGAGTTCCCCGATGATCAGCAGGTCGTCGAGCCTGTCTGCCGAAAACACACCTGCAGCCGCGAGAAGTGCTAGAGCGAGCGGCAGATCAAGCCCCGAGCCTTCTTTCCGGATGTCGGCCGGGGCGAGATTCACCGTGATCCGCTTCGCGGGGAGGTCGAAGCCGGCGTTCTTGATCGCTGCTCTGACGCGTTCCCGCGACTCGTTGACCGAGGTGTCGGGCAAACCGACGACATTGAACGCCGGCAACCCTGGGGCGAGATCGACCTCGACTTCGACGAGAATCGGATCATACCCCGTGATGGCTCCGGAAACCACCCGCGTGAACATGCTGAGAACGGCTCAGCGGTGGGAGACCTGGCCGAACCCGAACATGATGGCGACGAACAGGGCGCCGAGACCGGCGACGACGACTGCGCCGAACGCGGTGGCAGCGCCGGGGCCGTTCCCGGCCGGGGTCTGGGGAAGGGGCTTCTTCGCGTAGTCGTCGAGAAGGCCCAACAGGCGGTTCACGATCATGAGGGCCTCGGAACGGTCGTTCCAGAGCACCTTGAGGCGGGCTTTCTCGATGCCGCGCATCAGATCGGCTGCCAGAGCGGAATGCGACTTCGCGAATGACCGGTTTCCAACCAGCTGTTTCGCCCGATCGAGAGGGGCGATGCCGTCCTGGGATGCCTTCGCGCCCGCATCCATGCTCAGGATGCGGCGGGCTTCGAGAAGCTCGTTGTAGATCGCGGCCGTCGGGCCGGTGGGCTTGCAGACCTGTGCCATCGCCATCGGAACGGTCTGGAAGAGGAGTGACGCGACAAGAATGAGACAGCAGAACTGTCGGAACGTCGATTTCATGTTGGTTCCTCCTGTGGTCGTATTTCCATAATTTTACTCCGAATAATGGGAGAGCGCAAAGGAATGGGCCAGCCGAAAATCTTTCCTTACGGTTCGACGACGACTTTCAGCCTGAGGGTGAAGCCTTTATCCATCATGCCTTTGTCGGAGGTGCCGGCGAGAGAAACCTTTTCACCTTTCAGTTCGGACAATTTCTGCTTCAGGGCGATCCACTCGTCGGTGACGAGGTTTTCGAAGGAAATCTCGACCGGCAGGCCGAATTTTTCCTGGACGTTGATGCTCGGCGCCGACTTGAGAGACGAGATTCGACCGTTCGATGAGGAAACGGCCGCATCGATCAAGGTGAAAAATTCCCAGGCATGGGGCGGGATCGGTGAAGCCCTGTTCAGCGCAGCGGACAGTTCGAAGCGAAACAGCGGGTGGCCGGAATACAGATCGGATTTGAGAGAGGCGACCGAGACTTCCGCCGTTCCATCCGATTCTGCGAGGAGCCTTGCCAGTTCCACTATCCTCGAAAACGTGAACGTGTAGCCTGTAATGGCGACTTTGGAGTCGCTCCTGGAGGGGCTCTCATGCCTTATATTGGTCAGCCAGCCGTCTTTTCCCGCGACGATCTGTTTGTTGCGGTCGATGGCAGAGTCGAATGACAGCCGCTCGAGGGCCGCCTGAAGGACTCCAGAATGGAATTGTGGCTGTTTGCCGGCGTTCGAACCTTCTCTCGCGTTCGCGAAGATCGTGGCGAACAAAATGGGCCTGTAATCACCTCGCCGCATCTCCGCCGTGACGCACACCTGAAATGAAAACACCCTGAACGACAGGTGTTCTGCTTCGAAGGCTTCCATGTCTTTGATGAACGGAAGGATGTTCTCGCTTCCGACAAACGAAAAACCTATTTCGAGGGGATAACGTTGTGCGCCGTCGTCATCGATCGGATCGCCGATCTTGGATTCAAACTGCTTGAAATCATATTTTTCAACGATTTTCTGAAGGTGGTCTTCGATGGGTTTCAGGCTCTCGAACCGCGAAAAATCGGCCGAGGCGCCCGCCGAAATAAGCGTGAACAGGATCATGAGCACGGGCACCGCGGTGCATCGAAACGACATCGGACCCTCTCCTTCACGGTTTCGCCGAAGGTTATTGTATCATCGTTCGAACGCCCGGGCGAATCCGTTCATCTCTGGTTGACGAACAACGCTTCGAACCGCTAGACTTCGTGCGGTTGCGGCCGAAAGTCGCCTTTTGAAGGATACCTGTCCTTTGGC
>JAGOCE010000224.1 GCA_017998915.1 Candidatus Ozemibacteraceae bacterium | reverse complement strand
CAACTGGGTCAATGCCGACACGACGAAGATTCGTGTCGTTTCGGACAGCGATCCGGGCGGGTTCGAGGTTCCGCTCGTCGAGTCGGCTCCGCACAGCGGCCTGTTCCGGGTGAAAATAACGATCCGGGGTGATGGCGGACCGGGCAATCCGGCGCTGGGGCTGATCGCCGTCAGGCCCGGGGAATCTCTGACCATGACGTCGGTCACCGATCCACGCGTGCGCCTGCGACTACGATACCAGCCGGAAACGCGGTTGAACCACCTGGTGGTCTGGCCGAGCCCGGCCCGCGGCGACGTGGTGACGTTCCATTTCTGGCTCACCGGCTCAGCCGGCATCGAGATCAAGATCTACGACATGGGCGGGGACGAGGTGGAATGCCTCATGGAAGCCTGCCAGGTCGGCGAGAACCGAGTGACCTGGCGGATGCCGCGACGCATCGCGAACGGGGCCTATATCTACGTGCTCGAAGTGTATCCTGATACGGATGCCCCGATCAAAAAGCGCAAATTCAAGGGCAAGTTTGCGGTTTTGCGGTGAGAATGCTAAGATGGACAGGTTTTCAATGCCATTTCACCCGTAAAGGAGCTATCGATCGATGTTTCCCAAAGGCGGAGCCAACCTCCAGGGGCTGATGCGTCAGGCCCAGAAGATGCAGGAAAAGATGGCCGAGACCCAGGAAGAGCTGAAGAAGCGCACGGTCGAGGCCAGCGTGGGCGGCGGCATGGTGACAGTCGTCGTGACAGGCGCCCAGGAACTGCAGAAGATCACGATCAACAAGGAAGCCGTCGATCCCGACGACGTGGAAACCCTCCAGGACCTCGTTCTCTCGGCCGTCAACACCGGCATCAAGAAGTCCCAGGAAATGGTCCAGGAAGAGATGGGCAAAGTCACCGGCGGGTTGAACATTCCCGGAATGTTCTGATCTTTCCCGCGTGTGCGCCGGTTCGGGTTGTCGACACGCATGTCCCCAGTGTGAATCGAAGCGAGCCCGGAAGAAATTCCGGGCTCGCGTTGTTGTTGCATGACGCAGAGCCGTTTCGTGTTTTCCGTTCGTGCTGAGCCTGTCGAAGCACGGGAAGCTCTCGCCCCCTTCGGCAGGCTCAGGGCGAACGGGGGGGCTTCTGTTGGAGGGCAAGAAAAGAAATGCTGCAACTTTTTCCATTCTGCGGGTAAGATGAGAGTAGGAACGACATCGTAGATCATCGAACATGTGGAGGGCTCTATGAACAGGTTTTCGCGAAAACTGATTTCCGTTCTGACGATGCTGGCCTTCGTCCTCCAACTCTTCTCGCCGGCAATCACCTTTGCGCAGAGCGCCCAGACGCAGAAGGCGCAGATCGAGAAAGCGACAGCCGAGTTCCAGAAGACCTACGACGCGATCATGGCCATCAAGCCGGTCGAGCTCGGCGGCATGGCGAACTTCACGATCAACGCGATCGACGGGGTCAAGTCGTTCGCGAGCGACGTCGGCGGCTTTTTCAAAGGCGAGTCGGCCGCGGAGCGCGAAGCCCGGAAAAAGAAGGAAGAGTACAACAAATACAAAGCCCAGATAGACCGGGCGAACAAGGACATCGAGCAGCTCAAGGCCGACGCCAAGTCGACGATGGCCACGCTCAAGAGCGGCGACATCCAGTCCGCCGCGAGCACCGATCCCACCAAGAGCTACAACAGCATCGTCGAGAGCGGCGGCGCCCTCGGCGTCTACCAGAAGGCTCTGGGCGACGCCGGGAAGAAGCTGCTCGACATTGCCGGGAAGCTGTCGACAGCCGGAACCGTCATCGGCATCGTCACCGCGATCCTGATTCCGATCTCCGTCGTCTTCCCTGCCGTCGCCCCGGCGGTTCCGGTGATGAAGGGCGTCACCCTCGCCCTCACCATCGCCGAAGGCGTCATCAAGGCGGCCGGCAACACCCTCGTCACCGCTTCCGAGAAGGCGATCACCGGCGACCAGGACTTCATGAAGACCATCGCCCTCGAAACGACCCTCCAGGCGGCGGATACGGCGACAGGCATCGTTCTCGGCAAGACGGGGGCCGGCGTTGCGGGCTCGGCCATCGCGAACACGGCTGTCGGCGGTCTCACCGGCTCGATACGCGAGGTTAACCGGAGCGGAGCAACCGGTGCCGAAGCGGCAAAAATCATCGGGAGGGAGTTCGTCAATGCGGGCGTCTCCTCTTCCGTCGGCGCCGTCTTCGAGGTCGGCATCGGCAAAATGGCCCAGGGCATGACCGCCGACATTCTCTCGTCTTCTCCCAAGCTGGACGCGAAGTTCACAACGGATAAATCCCGCGAGGGAGTCACAGGTCTGATCGAGAAAGGGCTCAGTCAGGGGCTCGATCCCGTACAGTCGGCCGTGACCGATGGGCTGAGCATCCAGGAACCGGAAGAACCGGAAAGACCGAAGGCAAACGAACAGCCCGGCCTGGGCGGCAGCTGGTAACCCCTCGGCCCGACGTACACAGCGTTTTTTCACAGCTCACAACGGGATCGTCCATGGATCGGCCGGACAATCGAACGAACAGCAATCCCCTGGCGGATCGCAGGAACCGCCGGGGGTTTGCCATTTTCTTCGTCTGCGCGTTCGCGCTGATGATGCTGATCCTGGTCATCAGCCTCTCCACCCACAAAACCGGCGAGGTGCTTCAGATCAGCCGCACGATCGACCAGGAGCGGCTCGTGCTGTTCGTCGAGGCGGGCATCAGCGAGATGCTGGCCGCCGTGAAGGCGGATGCCAACGATCCTGACAGCGGCATCGGAAGGGCGCTGTTCAACGCCTGGAAAGCCGGTCCGTCGGCGGGCGCGCGCGAGATCTGCGTCGTCGAGTTTCCCCCCTTCCGTCTCCCGTTGGCGAACAAGCTCGCCGCCGAGTATTCCGGCAGGCACTCGGAGATAACGGGGCTTGCCCGCATCGTGATCGTCGATACGATCGGAGGCGCGCGGCCTTCATACACGGGATTCGTGGAGTTGACCGGCTCGGCGAAGTCGAAGGGGCTGCCGGACATCAAGCTGAAAGAACGGCGTGAAATCAAGATCGTCGACCTGTCGTATCCATTCCTCGACAAGTATGTGTTGTTTGTGAAAAGCTTTTGCCGCCTGTTGAACAACCCGAAGAAGCGCATCGTCATCAAGGGCATCGCCCCGAACGACCCATCGATATATTCATTCGTTTATTTCGGAAATCGATCCTATCCTACCTGTCCGGAGTTTCCCCGAGGCGCGAAGAGCGACCAACCCCCGCCGATCCTTCTCGACCTGTGTTTCCGGGAGGACAGCCACCTGCTCGGCTCCTTTTACAAGCCCGGGCCGTTCCAGACGGTCAATCCGGCGCACGCGCAGGCAAGCAAAGATAATTTATTCTATAGTATTCCTCCCTTCTCGTTCAGTACCATCTCCGGCTCGTTTTCGAAAGCCTCTGATTTTCACAACACCCCCGAGATCGTCGCGATCTACAACAAGATCGTCGACTCCAGCACGAAGCATGCGGAGACCGAGGGCTCGATGGGCTACATGGTGGCAAAGGATTACAAGAAATCCGGCGGCGACCCCGGCAGGTCCGAGGTATTCAGATCGCTGGTGACCTCCCTGATGGACCACTGGAAATACCAGTATGGCTACACCGATTACTCCAGCATTACCGGCGACGGGGGCAAGCCGTTCGTGAAGGAGCAGCCGTTCGCGGGGATCGGCCAGTATTTCAATTACTATATGAACATCAACCCCCAGCGGGTCCTCGGCGGAAAGATGCCCCTGCTGTATGGGGAGCGGCGCGACATCCCGGTGTTCGTCGAAGGGCCGGTGTATCTCCGGTTCTTCAAGGTCGCCTTTCTCGACCAGGTGAAGGTCAAGTTCGACCTGTACGGCGGCGCCTCGGTCGATGTCCCGTTCCCGCCCGTGCCCCTGCATTACGAGGACTCGCCGCTCACCTTTGCGGGCAAACCATGCACACCCCCGATCGACGAGAGAACCAAGGTGCTGATGTCGACGGCCATCGACCTGCTCTCGATCAATCACCTGTTTTTCGGAACGGGCAAAACCGTCGTTCCGGCGCCGGCGGCCGGGAAGGGCAGCATCCCCGGCCACGACGTGTTTCCGGCGTTCGACGAGTCGCTACGCAGCGTGGCGCACATTTACCAGAACGCCGACGAGTTCGCGCGCGACCGCATCAAGACCATCGACGGGAAGCGGGTTCTCGACCTCGACGGCATTTCCCTGATCGTCAGCGCCGCAAAAAAGCCCCTCGATCTCACGTCCGTCGAACACTACCGCGGCAGAGGCCGCATCGTCGTCCACGAGGGCAACTGCCGCCTCGGCAATCTCGCGCCGCTCAACACGAAGCGGGATGCGCTTGGAATGTATCTGATGTTCGGCCATTTCCTCGTCCAGTCGTCCGCGCCGGTCGTGAACATTTTCGCCTCGCTGGCCGCGACGACCGCATTCAGGGATAACTCCACGGTGGCGGCTTCTTCCGAGAGCGGCATCAGCTTCGGCGGAAAAAGCGTCAATATCTACGGCAACCTGCTCGTCGACAATCTCTTCGAGTTGAGCACCCTTCCCGACGGCGGACAGCTCACCATCGTGCATGATCCCAATCTGTATTTCCCCGAGTATCCGGTCCGGGTGAGCATCAGCGAGGCAAGAACCATGCTGGCGGTCGATTACAATGCCGAATAACGGGCGTGGAGGAAATCTGAACGGCGTCGCGGTCGTGCTGCTGGTCATGGCCGTGATATCCATGCTCTTTTTCGCCTTCTGGCTGCAGAAGTCAGGCACGCGGGGGCGGCGGCCGGGCGCGACCACGGGGGCACCGTCAGGCTCGAGCGGGGTCACAACCGAGGACGAGACGGCCGCATCGGATCTCGATGCGCTCATCCGGGAACGGAAATCCGCCATTGGTCAGATCAGGCCCGGCTCGGTCGATTTCATGCCCGCGAATGACATCCCGCCAAGACCGATCTCACGCGATTTTCACAAACTTCCGGACGCGTATTTCCTCCCCCAGGCCCCCGACGAAACGAGACGGGCGACCGAGCGCATCCGTGAACTCCGCGAGCCCGGCCCACAACCCGGGATGGCCCGGGACTCCGGCAGTATGGGAGGCAACCGATGATCAGTCGGACCCCGGACCGCGGCTTTTCCCTCGTCGAGGTGGTCGTGGCCTTCGCCATCGGCCTGGTCTGCTTTGGCGGGTTGATCTTCTTCGCCACATCCACCAGGACCGAGACCAGCAAGGCGGAGAATTACCTCCGGGCGCTCCAGATCGCGCAGGAAACGATCGAGTTGATCCAGTCGACACCCTTCGAGGAGCTGACACCGGCCAAACTCCAGATGTTCGAAGGTTCGCTCGTCAACCCGGCGACCGGGAAATCCGTCACCCTGCCCGTCCATCCGACGGCCGCCTGGCAGCCGGCAGACAAAACATACTCAGATCAATATACCAAATCATATTTTTATCGGAAGATCAAGATGAAACCCGTGGAAAGTGGTATTCCGAACTCGCGCTTCCTGAAACAGATCATCGTGGAGGTGTTCTGGAACGAGGGAAAAACGCCCGACAAAATCGAAGCTATTGGCGGAGACCCCGACCGGATGCGCAAACTGTCGCTTCCGGCCGTCGTGTTCGACGATCGGGAGCCGTATTGACATGAAAACATCGCGAAGGAACACGGGAACAACCGGATTCACAATGGTCGAGACGATGATCGGCCTGGTCCTGATGGTCGGGCTCTTCCTCATCGCCTACAAGGTGTTCAGCTTCATCGGCAATCAGCGCTCGCGCGGCTCGGTCGATCTGCAGGAACTGCAGGGCGCCCGGCACGCCATCAACTATCTGCGGCGGGATTTCCGGTGCGCCGCCCCGCGCATCCCCGGCTCTGCGACCCTCGCCCAGAAGAGAAAGGCCTTACAGCGGCCGGCGGTCGAAGCCGGCACCTTCGCCGCCGACGGCACGACGCCGATCCTAGTGTCGGGCTCGGAGATCCACTTTTTCCGGCAGACGTTCGACACGCCGGACGCCAGCCCGAGCCCGGCGATGGAAGAAGTGAATTACCGGATCGATCCCGCCCGGAAGTGCCTCGTCAGGTCGAGCGCCGGTCGGGAACTGGCCTTTCCGGTGATCAAGGGGGCGCGGTTCGAGCTGTATGGCCATCCTCTGAATCCCGACGTCCCGATGCTCCTGGTGAAACTCGTCATCGACGCCGACCCGAAGAAAACCACAGACGGCCGCAACACGCTGGAACTGACCTCCACCCTTTCAAGTCCCGTTGCGAACCAGCAGATCAACAATCCGCACTGGAACAGGATATATTTCTAACGATATAAACATAGAAGAGCCTATTTGAAAAGTTCCTTCATTCGCCTGATCTGTTCTTCCTCGGCAGCGCTGGTATCGCCTGCCGCGCCGATCACCGGCTCCGTCGCCGCCTGATCGTCGGGTTGCTGGGAAACCCTGCGTTCGCCCTCATCCGGTTCACTGCCGGTTCCACTCGCGGAGGAACCGGTCATCATCCGCTCGTAATTCGCCCGATCGATCGCGGCGATTTTTTCAAGAGCTTCCTTCTGCAGGGGATTTCCAAACTCCCTGAGCACATTGAAATGCAAACGAGCTTCGTTCAGGCGGTCCAGGCGGATCAGCAGCGATGCGAGTTCGAACCGCATCGCCGAGTCACGTTCGTTCTCCCGAACGTATGCTTCAAGCAGGGGGAGCGGGTCAGCACGCCTTCCCGCGG
>JAGOCE010000223.1 GCA_017998915.1 Candidatus Ozemibacteraceae bacterium | reverse complement strand
ACGGAGGGTTGGTCTGCCATAATGTGGATAGTGTAATCAAGAGAATAACCCGGTGTCAAAGGAAACAGATGGGGTTGTACTGTTTGACTCGCATTGACCCATGTGCTAGGATTTGCCACGACCGGGGTACATGAATCCCGGACTCACGATGAAGAGGGCTTTCCATGCCGATCTACGAGTTTTATTGTTCCGACTGCAACAAGGCCTTCGACGTTCTCTGCTCAATGAAAACCGATTTGGGCACCATCACCTGCGACATCTGTCACGGGAAAAACGTCAGCAAGAAAGTATCGAGTTTCGCCACATCCGGCGGCACAAAAACGCTGGATCTCGGTGGCGGGGACAGCGGTGGCCACAGCTGCGGGAGCTGTTCGTCGCACTCCTGCGGCAGTTGCGGTCACTAAGTGGCGGAGCATTCAACACGGGAACCAACCCGGCGAAAACCGGGAATCAACATTACAGGAAAGGGAGCAGCAATGGCACCGATCAAAACCATCATCATGGGCGCGGCCGGCCGGGATTTCCACAATTTCAACGTCGTGTACCGCGACAATCCGGCCTACCAGGTTGTGGCGTTCACCGCGACCCAGATTCCGAACATCGAGGGGCGCGTGTACCCGGCGAAGCTCGCTGGCAAACTGTATCCGAAGGGCATTCCGATCCGCCCCGAAAAAGATCTCATCGACCTGATCCGCAAGGAAAAGATCGCCGAAGTCGTGTTCTCCTACAGTGATGTCAGCCATGAATACATCATGCACCATGCCAGCCAGGTGACCGCTGCCGGCGCCAGCTTCAAACTGCTCGGCTACGACCAGACCGCGATCAAGCTCTCCGTGCCGGTCGTCTCCGTCTGCGCCGTCCGCACCGGTTCCGGCAAGTCCCAGACCACCCGGCGTGTCGTCACGGCTCTCAAGAAGATGGGCCTCAAGGTCGTCTCGATCCGGCATCCGATGCCCTACGGCAACCTCGAAAAGCAGATCTGCCAGCGCTTTGCCGATTATAAGGACCTCGACAAGCACAACTGCACCATCGAGGAGCGCGAGGAATACGAGCCGCATATCGACATGGGCGCTGTCATTTATTCCGGCGTTGACTACGGCAAAATCGGCGCTGAAGCCGAAAAAGAAGCCGACGTCATCGTCTGGGACGGTGGAAACAACGATTTCCCGTTCTACAAGGCAGATCTCAAGGTCGTCGTTGCCGACCCGCACCGCCCCGGTCATGAGCGCGGCTATTATCCCGGCGAAGCCAACTGCTACATCGCCGACGTCGTCGTCCTCAACAAGATCGACTCGTGCTATCCCGACGATCTCCAGGTCGTCCGCGAGAACGTCATGATGATGAATCCCGAGGCGGTCCTCGTCCACGGCGCCAGCCCGATCTACGTCGATCACGGCGAGAGAATCCGCGGCAAGCGCGTCGTCGTCATCGAAGACGGCCCGACCCTGACCCATGGCGAGATGCAGTTCGGCGCCGGATACGTCGCCGCCCAGCGCTACGGCGCCGGCGAGATCGTCGATCCGCGCGACAAGTTCGTCGGTGAGATGGCCAAAGCCCTCCGCAAGTATCCCGACATCGGCGCGATCATCCCGGCCCTCGGCTACAGCGGCAAGGAAGTCGCCGACCTCGAGAAGACCGTGAACTCCGTCGACTGCGACCTGGTCATCTCGGCCACCCCGATCGACCTGACCCGCGTCATCAAGATCAAGAAGCCGCATCTGCGTGTTCGCTACGAACTCCAGGAAATCGGCGATCCGAACATGGATCAGCTGATTCGCGAGTTCGCGATCAAGCACAAGCTGCTCAAGTCCTCCAAGAAGTAATAAGCGTTAAAATATATATCGCCGGGAATTCCCATTCGGGATTTCCCGGCGATTCTTTTATCGGGCGGGCGGTTCCGGGGGAGTGATGGCCTCTCATCCTTTTGCCGGAGTCACCAAGTCCGCGCGTCTCTGTAGGAAAAGCACGGAAGAAGAGGGAATGCGGGGCAGCCGGAAAACGATGAAAAGATGTCGATCAGCGGATCGGCTTGCCGCAGGAGCCGCAGTAGTATTCTCTCGGAGGATTGGATTTCCCGCAATGGGGGCAGGGGACCTGTTCGCCGGACGGAACGCCGGCAGTCGGTGAAATCACTCCAATCCGGGAAGAGCTGTTCGAAGCCGGGAACTCCTCGCTGCGCGGGCCGGGCCCCGAGGGGCTGAGACGTGTCAGGTCGGGGTGATTCGGCCATTTTTCGAGGGCTTTCGCGATGACTCGGGCGGCCTCATCCTGCCTGCCGGTCTGCATGAGACATGAGGCGAGGCTCGCATGATACTGAACCTTGTCGGGAAAGAACCGGATGGCCCGTTCGAATACCTTGATACTGGCCGCGGAGAAGTTCTGGCGTTTTTCATACATGTCGGCAAGGTAGAAGAGGGTTTCTCGGTCGTCAGGGGCAAGCTGGAACTGGCGAGTGAGTATCTCGAAGGCCGCCTTGCTTTCGTGCTTTCCTGCCCGGTATTGGGTGGCGAGGAACGCCAGGACGTCCTTCCTGTTTTCGTCGAGCCTGTAGAGGGCCATGATGCGTTCGAGACCTTCGGCGCTTCGGTCTCCGAGTTGAAACGTCGCCTCCCCGAGAATACGCTGGGCGTTCGGATTCTTGGGATCTTTCGCGACGACAATGGCTGCCTGCGTCGAGGCGTCTGCCGGTCTCCCCTGACGCAGATAGGCGTCGGCGAGAGAGACGGTCAACTGTTTGCGGTTTTTCGTGTAACCAGAATCCGCGAGGCGGGTTTCCAAGAGGGGAATCAGTTCGGCATATTTGCCCCGGGTGAGGGCCGATTCGATCGCGGCATCGATGTGGGCTTCCCTGACGTTTCGGAAAAAGTTCACGATTGGCCTGTAGAGCCAGCACAGCAGGAAGAACAAGCTGAGGTAGATTCCCGGCTTGTACTTCTCATACGTGATTTTCCAGAGCATGCTCCCGATGTTGGGCGCATAGGTGGGGTTGCGTTTCTGCAGGGCTACGAGCGGCTTCCGGGCATTCTGAAACTCGCCTTTCTGGAAGGCGAGCAGGCCGGCGTAGTAATCGACGTGATCGCTTTCCGACGCGATCGATGAGAGTTCCGCGAGATAGGTGCCAGTGTCGTCCCAGTTCTGGAGGGCCGCGGAGGTTTTCAAAAGATACGGGAGGATGTCCTGACGTGGGTTTTGGGGATCATCCGCGAGTTCCTTGAACAGGGCGAACGCCTCGTCCGGCTTGTCGCCCTCGTCGAGCTTCCGTATCGCTTCGGCGAAGCGTGTCGTGTAGGCTTCGAGCCTCTGTTTCTCTTCGGAAGCCGCTTTCTGGACACGCTCGATGGCTGCGGTGATGTCGGGGTCACCCTTGGATATGGCGAGAGCCTGCTGATAACTCAGGGCGGCCGCCTCAAACGCGCCTTTCTTTTCACTTTCTTCCGCTGCCTTCAACATGGCGGCCAGCTTCTGATTCTGGTCGATCAGGGCCTGCTTGCGTGCGATGGCCGCCGTGCGGGCTTTTTCTGCGGCTTCGTTTCGCGCGTCGATGAAGGCGGAGATCGATGCGGCGCGATCCTCGAGCTGTTTGTCGCCTTCGGCGAACTCGATGGCGCGGTAAATCTGGGCGAGAGCGGTGTCCCAGTCGCCCTTCTTCTCGGCCGCATCGGCGGAGGACGTGAAGTCGAGAATGGTCTGCCGCTTCTGGGCCTGGTCGATCAGTCCGGCGATCTCGTTGTTGGCAGGCTCGGCGCTCTGGGCCTTCTTCAACAGCTCCAGCGCCTGTTTGTATCTGCCGGCCTCGAGGGCCGTTTTGCCTTCGCCGATGAGATCGGTGGCGACCTGGGACGACTGCTGGGTGAGCGAAGACTTCAGCCGAACGAGCTCATCGTTCGGGACATGAATGCGGCCTGCCTGTGTGAGACAGTCTCGGACCGAACCGTGATCGCGGAGAGCGATGAACGCCTTGGCCGCAAGGATGAAGGCCTTCTGGAGATTCGAGTCGTCTCCTGTATCGAGAGCGGTCTGGTTGTGCTGCTTGAGATGCTTCGCGGTGTCGGCGATGGCTTGCCAGCGCCGGTCGGCAACCCATAGTTCATACAAGGACACCCAGACGGGCGTATTCTGCGGATAGGCGAGGCAGGATTTTTCCAGGAACGCCAGCATCCGCTCGCGATTGCCCGCCTGCTTCTGATCCTTGGCGAACTGGAGATAGATCGAGCCGAGCGCCTTGCGACAGTCATCCTCGTCGGGGCCGAGTTTCACCGCCTTTTCGAGAACCTGGGCGGCTTTCTCGAACTGATTGAGTTTCCGCAGGGAGAGGCCGAGATAATAGTGGGCTTCGAATCCCGAGGCGTCGAGGGAGACCGCCTTTTCGAGGTTCTCCACCGCCTGCTGATACTGGAAAAGACCGTAATAATCCTTCCCCTTCTTCAGATATGTTTCGGCCGGCCCAGCAAATATAGCTGAGATTATATAAAAACAGAAGAGGATTCCGACGGGAAACATTCGCATCGGAATTCTGTGACGGCGCGTCGCCGGAGCGAAGGGGAGCATCACGCATGTACTATCATGCATTGCCGCAACAGGTCAACTTCCGCGGGGAATCACGCGTTTCCGAATAATGTTTGACTTGGGTAGATGCCCCTAGTATAATTGCCGCTTATGCTGGTGACCTTATCCACACAGGGAGTAGTCGTCAAATGAGAAGTCAGCATCGGTTCAGCTTAACGGTCATGCTCCTGATCTTCGCCTTCACGCTCATCTACACGTTCCCCTCGACGAACATGTGGACGAAGTGCTTCGGAGTCCTGACCATCGACGAGCAGCTTGCGGTCCCGTCCCGCTCGCTCGAGTTCAAGGACGCCCCGGAGGGCAAGGCCGCTCAGGTAGACCTGAAGGTCGATTCCGCTTCCACGGTCTTCGCGTCGAATCCGAACGTGAAGCAGGAAGACGTGCTCAACAGCGTCGCCGAGACCATCCGCCTCAAGCTGGTCGAAGCAGGTCTTGCCGCCTCGGTCATCAATCCCGATTACTCGTCGGGCAAAGCGACGATTCGGGTTGCCGACAAGACCGCCGCAGAGTTCCGCCAGGAGTTCGAAAAGCGGAACTTCTACGCAATGATGCCGACGATTCTCGCGAAGATTTTCCCGCGCTCGAAGATCACCCTCGGCCTCGATCTCAAGGGTGGCATCGATCTCGTTTACCAGGTCGACATGCAGTCGCTCGAAAGCTCCGACAATCCGAAGGATGCGGTCAGCCGCTCCGTCGAGATCATCCGCAACCGTATCGATATGTATGGTATTGCCGAGCCCAGCATCAAAGCCCAGGAAAACAACCGGATCCGCATCCAGCTCCCCGGCGTGAAGGATCCCGAGCGCGTGAAGAGCTTGATCCAGTCGACGGCCATGCTCAAGTTCCACCTGGTGAAAGACCAGGCGGTCACCGCGACTCAGCTCGAACCGGTCGATCCGACCAGCGAACTCGTGCTGATCGAGCCGGCGTCCCGCAACGCCACCGCCCGTTGGTATAAGCTGAAGCGCACCCCCGAAGTCACCGGCCGCGATCTCAAATACGCCAAGGTGGCCTTCGACGAGATGGGGGTTCCCACGGTTCACCTCGAATTCAACCCGGAAGGCGCCGCCAAGTTCGCGAACAGCACCGGTCAGCACGTCGGTGAGCAGCTTGCGATCGTTCTCGACAACAAGGTCCACAGCGCTCCGGTCATCCAGACCCGCATTACCGGCGGCAACGCCCAGATCACCGGCCGCTTCTCCCTCGAGGAAGCCCAGAACCTGGCGATCGTGCTCCGCGCCGGCGCCCTGCCCGCGAACCTGATCCTTCTCGAGAGCCGCGTCGTCGGCCCGACCCTCGGAGCCGAGTCGATCCGCTCAGGCGTCCGCGCTGGCATCTTCGGAGCCCTGCTGGTCGTCGCCTACATGATCATGTTCTACAAGACTTGCGGCTTCCTCGCTGATCTGGCTGTCGCCTTCAACACCCTGATCGTCTTCGCGTTCATGGTCTTCTTCGGCGGCACGCTGACCCTGCCTGGTATCGCCGGTCTCATCCTGACGGTCGGCATGGCCGTCGACGCGAACGTCATCATCTTCGAGCGCATCCGCGAGGAACTGCGGTCCGGCAAGACGGTCCGCGCCTCGATCGAGGCTGGCTTCGACCGCGCCCTCGCCTGCATCATCGACTCGAATGTGACCACGATCCTCACCGTCGCCATTCTCTACTCGTTCGGCAGCGGCCCGATCCGCGGCTTCGCCACCACCCTCGGGTTCGGTCTCGTGGCCAACATCTACACCGCCATCATCTGCGTGAAGCTGGCTCTCGACCTGATGTACAGCCGCACGAAGGCCACGACGCTGAGCATCTGAGCCGACACGGACGAAAAGGATAACACGATGAAATACAACTTCATGGGATACCGCAACCATTTCTTCGCCTTCTCCGGAGCCCTGCTCGTGCTGTCGCTGCTCCTGCTGCTCGCGCGTGGGTTCGAATATGGCATCGACTTCAAGGGCGGAAACATCATCCGCGTCCGCTTCGACCAGGAAGCCACCGAGAGCAAGATCCGCGAGGTGTTCGACAAGATGCCCGGCCTGTATTTCAAGGGCGAGCAGCTCGTCATCCAGGCCGTTGCCGAGGGCAAGGGACACGAGTTCATCATCCAGTATCCGGCTCCCCTCATGGATACCGCCGAAACCGGCAAGCTTCACGGTGAGATCCTCAAGAGTCTCAAGGCCTCCATTCCGTTCCAGGA
>JAGOCE010000222.1 GCA_017998915.1 Candidatus Ozemibacteraceae bacterium | reverse complement strand
CCCGGGCCTCGCACTCAACCACGGCCACGTCACCCTCACAGATGCCAGCCTCGATCATCGAGTCACCTCGAACCGGGACCAGGACGGTGCGCGAGGGCGTCGCCACCAGATACTGGTCGATCGCGAACGGTGCGGCCCCCGCATCGGCGATCGAGACGGGCCGGCCGGCCGGCACCGACGCATCGGCCACGGGCCGCTCGAAGAACCGAGCCGCCGGCACCCAGACGTCGTCGGGCGTGCGCTCGAGATACCCCGCCTGCCTCAACCGCTGAAGCACCTTGCTGACCGCCGACCGCGAAGCCAGCCCTAGCAGCTCGCTCAACCGGTTATATGACGGCAGCCCGCGAAAGCGCGCATAATAATCTTGGAGGCGTCTCAGATACGCCTCGTCATTGGCCAGTGGCGTCATGCCCATCACCTCGGTGAACATTTGTTCTCTACTCCAAATATAGAGTACACTCGTTCTCCCGTCAAGATGTTTTTCCGTACAAAGCAACAGAGGCGCACCGTGATGCGCCTCTGCGTATAGGGACCTGCTATCGGTTATCGGCGGCGGGGTGCGGCACGATCGTCATCGGCGTGCCAGGGGGCCGGCGTCCGAGGGGCCGGGCGGGATTGGTATCCCGTCTGGGACTGGCCGCGATTCCCGGTTTGGGCCGGCCGGCGGGCGGGGGCCTGAGTCCGCTGGCGGGCGGCCGTGGCTGCGCGGGCCGCTTCCTTCTCGAGACGGCGGGTTTCCTCGGCGAGAATGCGGGCGTTCTTCGCCTCGGTCTTGGCCCGGGCGCGGGCACGTTCTTCGGACTTGCGGGCTCGGATCGCCGCGATGCGCTCGGCAAGCGGGATTTCCAGCCGCTCGTTCGTTTTCTGCGTGTAATCGAACTCAGCGAGGGTCGCCCGAGGCAGGTGCTTGGCGAGATGCCGCTCGATCTGGCGCAGGTCATTTTCCTCGTCGGGCGCGACCAGTGTCCAGGCGTCGCCGACCATCGAGGCGCGAGCCGTGCGGCCGATGCGGTGGATGTAATCCTCGACGATGTGCGGCACGTCGAAGTTAACGACGTGGGAAAGCGCCTCGATGTCGATGCCGCGGGCCGCGATGTCGGTCGCGACGAGCACGCGGTATTCGCCGCTCTTGAAGCCGGCAAGGGCGTCGGTGCGCTGCTGCTGGCTGCGGTTGCCGTGGATACGGGCGCAGGGCACGCCGTTCTTGTCGAGGAAGTCGGCCAGCCGGTTCGCCCGGTGTTTGGTGCGGGTGAACGCGAGCACGTTTTTGATGCTCGGGTCTTCGAGCAGCTTGAGGAGCAGTTTCGACTTCAGCTCGGAAGAAACCGGGTAGACGGTCTGGGAAATGCCGGTCGCGGGCTTCGAGGGCCGCTCGATGTCGATCGCGACGGGATTTTTCAGCATCTCACGCGACAACTCGGCGATTGGGCCGGGCATCGTGGCCGAGAAGAACAGCGTCTGGCGCGGCGTGGCCGGCAGGTGCCGAAGCACGCGCCGGATGTCGGGCAGAAAGCCCATGTCGAGCATGCGATCGGCCTCGTCGAGAACGAGCACGTTGATGTCGGCGAGTTTCGCGTAGTCATACTGGAAATGGTCGAGCAGCCGGCCGGGCGTCGCAACGATGACCTCGTCACCGCGCTCGAACGCGGCCTGCTGGGGCCCCATGCCGACGCCGCCGAACACGGGCGTGATGCGAAGCGCCGTGTGCCGGGCCAGCTCGGAGGCGTGCTCGGCGATCTGGGCGGCCAGCTCGCGGGTGGGCGAGAGAACCAGCGCGCGGGTGCGGCCGGCGCCGCCCTGCAGAAGACGGTTCAGGATCGGCAGAATGAACGCGGCCGTCTTGCCGCTTCCCGTCATGGCGCAGGCCAGCACGTCGCGACCGAGCAGGGCCGGCGGAATCGACTGGGCCTGGATCGGTGTCGGGCGGGAGAAACCGAGGTCTTTGAGACCCTGGTTCAGGGCCGGGAACAGGCCGAACCCGGCGAACTCGGTCACGGCGGGCGTTGCGACATCAGTCGTCGAAGCGGTCGGGGTTTCAATCCGCGGGGACAGGCTCTGGCCGGCCGGCTGGCGACCGGTGTTGTCCCGATGCCGGGGCTGGTGATTGCGAACGTCGTTCATGCGGTGTGTCGCGGTCGTGGAAAAAGTGTTGCGTGAAAAATTCTGGGACATGGAAATACTGGATACCCTTTCCCGGCGCCGCAAAAGCGTGATTGCGCCGGCTCCTCCGGCGGAGAGGGGAAACGGTGGATGCGCCGGTCAGGCCGCCGTCCGGGCCATGATGGCCCCATGGATGCGAAGGATCGTCAGACCTCTTCGCGGGCCGGTTCGTTCCGGCCATTCACACGAACGCTTGAAAACGCATCATGTGATTCAGTGAGGATACCACATCTTCGAACAAATAGCTACAAGTTTCAAAAATCACCGCAGGGGCGGGTCTGAGACCTGCCCCTACAGACACATTCTTCTTTTTGTGGAGAACCGTGTTCGGTTGCCGTGTCAGGGCAGCTGGTGGCCGGCGAAGTAGTCGCGCACCGCGAGCATGGCCTCGCGATCGGTCATTTTTTCGGCGGGCTTCACCTCGAGGATCTTGTAGCCGAGCGACCGCTGCTCGAGCGCGTTTCGCAGTTCGACCCGGGCTTCGCCCGGCCCCATGAGCATCAGGTAGTCGGCCTCCTTCACCTGGTCGACGATTTCGTTATAATATTTCTTCAAATATATCGTTTCCTGATTCAACTGGGCCGCATCGGGCACGATATCGTGCTGTCCGTGCTGGGTGCGGCCCTTCGTCGTGCCGACCGCCTCGAGCGGCGAGGCGATGACCTGCACCTGCTCCTCCCCCTGCCCGACCGTCACGATGACGGCCCTCCGCCGGTCCACCCAGACCCCGATCCGCTTTTTCATGCCGATGCTCCTTTCGTTGTCAGACAGAATATTTCCCGGCAATGGGCTCTTACAGTCTCCATGGTATCATCGCGCGAGGCATTCCGCTCAAAATACGGAGCGATCGTCGAACCATGCCACAGGAGAATACGTGATGAGGATTCGGCTCTTGATGGTTTTCACGCTGCTGTTGACGATTATCGGGGTTCCCGGACTTTTTGCGGAAGAGGCGCTCGACCTCGACGGAACGGTGAAGATTCTGAAGGCAGCGCAAAAACTGCACGAAAAGCCGACGCCGAAGGCTCTCACGAAGAAAGGGGGCGCGCTCGACAAGGGCGGCTACGACCCCAACGAGTTCCTGGCGTTGTTTCCGCGTCTGGGCATCGCCTCGGGCCAGGTGCTGGACTTCGTTTACGATTACCAGGAATTGGGGGGCCATCCCGTCCTGTATGCACGGCCTTCAGGCCAGGCTGCCTTTCCCGGCTTCGCCGAGTTCAAAAAATCATATCCGAAGCGCTATTTTATTGGCGACGCGAGCCGATATGACCCGGCGTATCTCGGCAGTATCGTTGCCGACGGCACGCCCGACGGGTTTCTCCAGCTGGCGATCATGGTGTTGATCGGGGAGCAGTTCTACATCCACTGGCATGCCGTCTATTCCATATTCCTGCCGATTCTCGATCAGCGGACATTCGACGGCGTTCTGGGGGCATACAAAAAAGAAGAGGCGGAAAAAGGCCGCAAGATCGACTTCCGGCCCCGCGTCACTCTGGATGGAGACCACGCACGCGTGGAATACCTCGTTTTCAACGAATGGACCGGCATCAAGCGCGTCGCCTGGACGGTGAACCGCGCCTTCCCTCACCGGCTCGTCTCCGTCGAAGAGAAGGTATTGCTGCCCTACAAGAGCCCGCTTCAATTCTGAAGGGGGCTCTTGCGTGACAGGCAGACGTTGATCCAGAGTCTGCTGCAGAACGAGAGGCCGCTGGTGCCTCGACAGGCTCAGCACGAGCGGGAAATGATCGCCCCCCAAGCCGTTCAACAGGCCTTACTCGAAGAACTCCATGCGGGCGGCCTCGATGCGCAGCAGTTTCGCGATCTCAAGATGGCCGTTCCGCTCCGCCGCGTCGGCGGCCGTGAGCCCGTCGGCGTCGCGAATCTCGATGAGACCCAGGCGGGGCGGACAGAAGCCGGTTCCCCGCAGACTGTCGAGCATCTCTTCGACTTCTTTTTTCAGGCCTAGCTCCGCCGCGCGGAAGAGCGGCGTCCGGCCCCGTTCGTCACGGATGAACAGGTCTTTTTCCGGATCCGGATTCGGGTTCGATGATCCTTCCATCGTTCATGCCTCCGGCGATGGAGGCCGGCCCGTCATCCCAGCTCGTTCCGTCGGGCGAGAAGGCCGTCGAAAACGGATTCGAGGCCCGGGTGAACACCGCGGAGACCGGCAACCACGTTCGCGGCCCATTCGAAATACTTCTGCTTGCGCTCGGGCGGCCAGCCGGCCGGCGGCGACGCGAGAATGTCGCGCAGGTTGCAGATCTTGTCGGCCAGCTTGACCAGCTTCGCCTCGCGCGAGATGTGCGGGGCATGCTCGATCTGCTTCTGCTTCCGGACGTCCTTGTCGAGCGACTTGTCGTCGGTGACCTCGAGAACGATCGACGTCACGCGGTGGCCGAAATGCTCTTTCAACTCCTCGGCCGTCGTCTTCGTGTCCTCGATGGTGTCGTGCAGGACGGCGGCGCAGAGAACGACACCGTCGGTGACGCCACCTTCGTTGACGAGAATGTCCGCGAGAGCGATAGGATGGTTGATATACGGCGACGCCTCGGCATCCTTGCGACGCTGGTTTCGATGTTTCCCCGCGGCAAACGCAAGTGCCTTCACGAACTCGCCCAACAGATGTTCCGTATGCGCCATCGTATCCTCCCTGGCATTCCTGATTCTGTGCTCACCGGCAATCCGCAGGCAGCTGACATCCGCGAATATCTCACGGAAAGCACTATACCACTTCTCGTGAAATCTCCGCGAACGGCACTCTTCACTGGAAAACACGAACGAATCACGATTTGCCCCTGCGCCACCGACGCCTGGCGACACGCCCGGCAGCCCCCTTCAAACTTCGAACTTCGAACGTCAAAGATTCCCGCCCCGGAGCGGGCACTTCAGGATTTTGCGTAGTAGGCGCGAACCTTGAGGGTGACTTCGCGCTCGGTCAGCTTGTCGGCCGGGATAACCTCGACGATGTTATCGCCCATCATCCGACTTTCGAGGTTCTTGCGGAGTTCGACCTTGGCTTCACCGGGGCCCATCAGCATGATGGAATCGGCATTCTTCACATACGATGCAATGTCGGCGTAGAATTTTTTCAGATACGTGGCCGAGTGTCTCTGCAGGGTGTCATCCGCCTGCATGTCCTGGCCACCATATTGAGACGCGACACCCAGGGGATGGCCTGTCGTCTCGAGTGACGAGTGAACGATCTGGACCGTCTCCTTTTCCTCCCAGATCGTGACGATGACGGCCTTTCTGTGATCCACCCACACACCGATCTGTTTTTCCATAAAAGACTCCTCTCGATGAAAAGCGGACGCTCTTGTGTTCCGGGGGCGGGAAAAACATTCGTTTGATGTAAACGTATCCTCCCCTCCGGGAATGTCAATTTCGGAAGCAGGGAGACGAGGTCGGAAATGCTCATTCCATCAAGCTTTGACGCGAAATTTGTGGGTTTCTCGTTTTTTCCGTACAATTGAACGAAATTCACCATCAGGGAGAAAATGCATGTTCGGGAAGTCTTCCTTCAGGTTTATCCTTGCCATCCTTCTCGCCCTCTTCGTCACGGGAGCCGTGCACGCCGCGACCTACGGATACGTGGTCGTGAAGGGCAAGAGCGAAGACGCGCTCGACCGCGAGGTCACGACGATCGAGCGGCTCATCAAGGGCTGGGACAAAGGCGAGCTTCTCTTCAAGCACAAAGTGGCCAACGGCATCGTCTTCTTCAAGAAATATACGGTGACCCTCGTGTTCGCCGGCCTCGAGAAGGACGTCACCGCGTTCCTTTCCAGCGGTCCCTACGAGGGCGACTTCGTGAAGGACGTGATCGTCCAGTCCGTCTACTCGAGCAAGGGCGACCCGAATGCCGGAGAAAGCACGATCTCGACGGTTCAGCAGAAGAAGTATCCGAACATCCGCAACGCCGTCGCCGCCATCAAGGGGAAGACGGATAACAAGCTCTGGGCCGAGTTCAAGGAAGCGAAGCCCAAGGCCTACGAGAAGCACCTGCTCGGCGGCAAGCTCGTCGCCCCGCAGATCGACGTGGCCTTCTTCAGCCTCAAAGCCGTCGAGGAAAACCGCATCTTCAGCGTCACCTTCGGCGAGGGCTCGACCCGCTCGCTCGACTGACGGGAGACAGGCTCACCACGACGACAGAAGGACGCCTGTTTTATAAATACAGATAAATATTTAATACGGTCCCCGTGACGCTGTGGTTCGTCGATGTTCAATAGGTCCGTATACACGCAGGGGCGGGTTCGAAACCCGCCCCTGCGTGTTATCCGGCAAGTGCCAGACCGTCGTTCGTCCCATTCTTCATCACCTGCGCAATCTGCGTCATCTGCGGATGAGCTTTTCAGATGCGGTTCAGAGAGTTCCGGTCTTTTTCTTTTTGTAGCCGCACTTGCAAACTTTCTTGCCGGCCATGTCGCGAGCGCATTCGGGGCAGTAGCGGCTCAGCCGTTCCATGGCCTCCTGCCGGAGCTTCACCTTTTCCTGGATCCGGGCGAGCTCGGCGGGATCCATCGGCGGGATTTCCGCCTCTTCCTTTTCGTCGAGGAGTTCCTGCATTTTTTCCTCGTAGTCAGGGTTTTCCTTCAGGTAGGCGAGAAAGGCCTTTTCGGGGCTCAGGCCCTTTTTATAGAGGTGAATATAATCATACAGGGGCTCTTCCTGGAGTTTTTCCTCGCAGAGTTTCTCGAACGCCTCTTCCCAGGCTTCCATGGACATCCGTTGCGG
>JAGOCE010000221.1 GCA_017998915.1 Candidatus Ozemibacteraceae bacterium | reverse complement strand
GACAGATTCATGATGGCCGGTTTCGCGAAGACCTCTACCACCGCATCAAGGTCATCGAGATCCATCTCCCCCCTCTCCGAACCAGGTCAGAGGATATCCCGTTGCTGGCGAGCTATTTCTGCACACAGCTCGCGGCCCAGAGAAAGGGCGTGCCGAAAAGCATCTCCGACGAAGCTCTGTCGATCCTGACATCGTATTCCTGGCCTGGCAACGTCCGGGAACTGAGAAACGCTATCGAGCAGTCGTATACACTCGGTCGCGACCAGGTCATTCTGCCTGAGCATCTCCCCACCGAGGTCCAGCAGGGAAGCGCAAGGCATCAGCCTCCTGCCGCTCCTGCCATGCCGCCGGTACAGCCGCAGGCCGCTCAACCGCATGCAACGCCTGCTTTGGCATCCCATGAACAGGTTCCGGTATCTGCGACGAAAGTTGTCATCGGCGGCCAGGTTCACGAGGAGACGGTGGAGCAGCACATCCGGAACTTCGTCACCCAGTCTCTTCGTGAGAACATCGCGGGATGCGCCCATGAGCGCCTGATGGACGCCGTCGAGCGCGAACTTCTTCTGCAGGCCTTGAACATGTTCAAGGCCAACCAGGTACAGACGGCGAATTACCTTGGTATAACGAGAAATACACTACGCGCCAAGATTGAGAAGTATGGCCTCTGAGCCCCGCATCGGGTTTATCTGCGCGATCGGCTGGGAACAGCCCCTCATCGACGAACTGACGGCCGTCGCACCGGGGGCCGAGGCTTCTGCCGTCGCTCCCGGTCTTGTGACGGCCAGACGTGTTCCCGCGTTGATACGATGCGACACGGTCTTCGCTCGCAATCGACTCCCGGACATCATACGGATTTCGGCCGACGGCGCGAGAGACCTCGCCAGGCTCGCCGGCGAAGCGGCTGATGCGATGCTCGATGCGGTTGCGCTGAACTGGACCGCCGGCTTCACGACCCCCGATGCCTGGACCTGCGAGTCGGAAACATATGCCGATATTCATGCTCGAGCTTCACTTGTCTCCGATCTGTTCGACGAGCGGATGAGAACCTACCGGAAACGAGCGATGGAGCGACGGCGACCCTGGCAGGAGATCGCGGAGGCCGGCCGCGGAATCGTCGTGACGGGACTGCTGACGAAGAAGGATGAACTGTGGATCAGCGTTGCTCAGCTGGGACGCGATGCGGCCGGCATCTTGGTGCCGGCGCCGTGGCCTTCTCCCGACGTTCTCATCGGGCACGACCCCGTCGCCCCCTGCCGCTCCTATTACAAGCTCGAGGAAGCCTGGCTCGAGGCTGGAACGGCACCGAAGCGCGGTCAGACGTGTGTCGACATCGGCGCGGCGCCGGGTGGATGGACCTGGTCGGCTCTCCGTCGCGGCGCCCGCGTTACAGCCGTCGATGCGGCTGATCTCGACAGGCGAATCGCTGCCGATAAAAACTGTGAACACCGTCGTGACAATGGCTACGAATACATGCCGGAATCAGCGATCGACTGGCTTCTGTGCGACATGATCGTGCGGCCGATGGCGACGCTCGGCCTCGTCGAGCGATGGCTCGAAGCCGGTTTGTGCCGCGGGTTCGTCGTGAACGTCAAGTTCCGTGGAAAAGACCCTTCTTCTATTCTTGAGGCTATAGAACAGCTCGGAACGCGTTTCGCGCTCGACCGGCTTCGGGTGAAGCACCTGTTCCACGACCGGAACGAGATCACCCTCATCTGCCCGCCGGATACCGGTGGCCGTAAGCCGAAACGTCGCCGCTGACAACCGCGCATCGTTCACCACGGGGTGATGCCGGGAGGTCATACATCGCCTTCATCGAACGAATCGCGCAGGTCGGTCAGTTCATACAGCGAAAATGCCCTGCTCTTTCCCTCGGGCGTGATTCGTTCGAGAAACTCGAGCCGGCCGCGACCCCGCAGGAGCCGAACCGTCGAGGGCGCGACGACGATGCCTGTTCTGAGCGCCTGTTTCGAACGCGTTTCGACAAACGAGGCCAGCATCACCGCCTCTCCGATGAACGTCGCATCGAGACGCCCGGAACTCGAACCGACCCGACCCGCGATGACCCGTCCACTTGCGATGCCGATCCCGGTCCTGATCGTGAACAGGCCGGAAGAGTCGCGTTCCCTGTTCAGCGAGGCGAGCTCGCGTCGCATTTCCAGGGCCGCCGAACATGCCCTGAACGCCTGGTCACCTGCGCGTGCGTCGTCGCGGAACACGGCCGTGAGAGCGTCTCCCACGAACTTGTCGATGGTGCCTCCGTTCGCGATGATGCAGGCCTCCATGCGTGTGAAGTAGGTATTGAGCATCGCGACGATCTCCTCGGGAAGATGGGCTTCGGAGAGGGTGGTGAAGTCGCGGATATCCGACGTCATGACGGTCACGTCCCGGTATTCGCCGCCTGGACGCATCATGGAATCGTCATCGGACGCGGCGATTGCCATCGCTTCATCGGACACAAACCTGCTCATTCGCTCCCGCTCCCTGATGCCGGCGACCATGTCGTTCAGGGCATCGGCAAACGTTTCGAGCTCGTCACCGGTCTGAACGTCGAGACGCCAGTCATACCGGCCGGATGCGGTGCGGCGAATGGCCGTCAGGCATGACTTGAGAGGCCGCCACAGCAGCGTTGCCGTCCCGAACGAGGCGCCGGCGAACAGCAGAATGGCAATGCCGATGACGACGAACGCCAGATGCAGGTTCTGCCGGCCCGAAACGGGCTCGGCGATCATCGCGCCGACGAACGGGACATCGCGCAGGTTCCTGGCAACGATGAGCCGAGGACGAGCATGTCTGGAACGGTCATATCGGAGATCGGTCTGTTCGTTCGCGCATTGGAGGGCGATGCGCTGGAGTTCGGGATCGAGGCTGGAAACCGGCGGAAAATCCCTCATGTCCAGCGCCAGCCTCTTTTTCGAATCGAATTTGTACAATCCCTGTTTCACCGTGTAGCCCTGGGTCAGCGGTTTCAGCAGCGCTTCGACAGGTGCGGCGAACTTCAGGAAATCCTGATACCGCCGGTTGAAGAGGCACGTCATCGCGGTGAGGGCATACGGAGGCTGGTTCCGGTCTCCACCGGGATACAGGAGAAATGCCCCGGTCCGTTCGAAAATCTGGGAGAACGGAAGGAGGAAGAGTTTTCCTGGGCTCGTCATCAGCCGGTTGAAGAACTTCGGATCGATGAACGTGTCGCCGAGTCCCTGCGTCAGGTCCGACATGGTTCTCAGTTTCTGCTGCTTCTTGGGGTCAGGCTGGAAGGTCTGGACGCTTCCGAGGCCGAACATGAGATCGATGGCGAATCCGCGGAATATCTTCAGAACGAAATCCTGCGACTCGCCTGAAATCGCGGCTGAACCGAGGGTTTCGAGGTCCGGCAGGGCTTCGGAACCATCCGCAGTGATCGTGAGGATGTTGGTTCGGAAGGGAATACCGCCGTGAAACCGGATCAGGCGACTGATCCGATCGAAACTGAATGTTTCCGGCGTGCCTTCGAGGCGCTTCCGTGCATCAAGGATGTCGAGGCCCAGAAACGTATCGAGGCCGGCAAGTTTCATCTCTGTTGTCTCGAGATGCCGTTCGAACTCGTCGAGCGTGTCGTTGGCATAGGACCGCTCGTGGAGACGCTGATAAGAAAGGAGGGAGAGGATCGTTCCGATGAGCGGAATCCAGATGCCCACCCCTATAGCCAAAAGTATTTTTCCGCGGATGCCGAGGGAGAGACGCCGATCGCCCTTCGCCAGAGTCGTGATGAAGATGGCGGAGAGCGCGAGAAGAAGAAAAACGGCCGTTTGAACGAGCGGGAAAAGCGGGCGAAGGGGGTGTGCGAATGCGGAGAGCGGTACACCGACGGCAGCCATGGGGAGCCGGCTCCCTGCCGGTTTCCTTCGCGAACGAAGAATCTGTTTTTCGAGAGAAACCGGCAGGACGTCGATGAACCAAAGGGTTTCGGCGTTGACGATGAAACGCGGGGATTGTGCGCCGCCCACCAGCGCAAGGGTGCGTCTGAATTTCTCATTGATGACGCCGGAAGCGGCGAACGCGAGCCGCTTCTTCACGTTTATTCGATCCTCGCGGATGGTGACCAGCGCGTGCCAGGAAGGAGTCTGCGTCCCGGGTTTGCACGCGATGAAACGGGAATACCAGATCGCCGTATCCGGATCGAAGCGACTGAAGATGGCTTGCGGAATTCCCGAACTGCCTTCATACAGGATCAGAGCCCCGTTCTGGCCATATATCTGCTCGAGAAACGTAGCCGCGTTCCGGTAATCGGATTTGTTGTAGGATCGACCGTTCGTCTTTACGAGGTGCAGGCTGAAGAGTTCATGCATGGCCAGACGGCACCGATTTCGGGGCCATGCTTCCGGGGCGAGCCGGGGGGCCTTGAGGGAAAAATATCTTCCGGAATGATCGCCGATGGCAAAAAGATGAAATGTCGAGCCGAGATCGGCGGAAAAGGAAGCCCCCCACCGTTTCAAGGAACGAATCGGATCACCGGCTGCCGCCGCCGCATCGAACGACGCGGCGGCCTTCGAAAAACAGTGTTCGAAAAACCGCTGAGGCATGAGGTCTTTTTCAAACTGCTTCATCTCCTCCATGAGGAACTGTTCGATCAAAGCCCGCTGCAGGTGCTCGTCCCTGGAAATCAGCGCATGGAGACCGCCCAGGAGAAGCATCGAGGGCAGCAGAAAGACGACGAGCCACAGGCCGACAAGGGCGATTCGTGATATTCTTGGTACTATTTCGATCTTCCGGATCTGTTCCATCAAGTCTCCTCCGCCCCTGCGAGCTCGTGAACCACTACGGATTCGAGCTTGCCCTTCACGCGGACTTCGCCGGCAGCGCGCGTTCTGAAGGACGGTTCCAGGGATGACGCGGTTGCGCCGCTTAGCAGGACGGCGCCGAACCCATCGGAACAGGCGAGCGAGCTCAGCCGTGCTGCGAGATTGACGGTGTCGCCGATGACCGTGAAATCCTGGCGTCGGATCGCCGAACCGACACGGCCGGAGATGACCGTTCCGGTCGCGATGCCGATACCGATCGCGATTTCCCTGTCGCCGCCGGCGGAGCGGTCGAGGTTGAACTCGCGCAGCGCCTTCCGCATTGTCGCCGCAGCCCTGCAGGCCGCCGTCGGATGTGTCGGGCCGGTGCGGTCCGGGTGAAACACGGCCATCACGGCATCCCCGATGAATTTGTCGATCGTGCCGGCGTGCGAGACGACGGCGGCCTCCATCGCCGTGAAGTAACCGTTCAGGAGCGCGACGGTACCGGATGCGCCGAGAACGTCGGAGACGGCGGTGAAATCACGGATATGCGCGAACAAGATCGTCATCTCGACGCGGACCCCCGCTTCACGGCCGCTCGCGACGGCGTCGGCCGCAAGCCCGGAGACGAAGCGGCGCAGGCGGTTTCGCTCCCGAACACCGCGACTCATGCTGGATATCTCGTTTCCGATCACCTCGAACTCGTCTGCCGACCTGATCTCGACGGTAAGGCCGAACTCGCCGTGTCGGAGTCGGTGGACCGCGGCGATCAACCCGTCGAGCGGGTTCGCGAACAGACGTCCGAGGAAGTGGCCGGCGAGCATCAGCAGGGCGAGGGTGTAGGCGGCCAGGAGCCAGAATGTGAGTGATAGCAGGCCTTGCTGCATGCTTCCGCGGGCTTCCGCGATGCCGACGGCGATGTACGGATGTCTCGAAAAGATCCGGGCGGCCTCGATCGATTCGTCGGGCCTGGAAAGCACACCCGTCCACCTGTTTTCCAGCGCCCGGCGGGCAAGACCCCGCATTGCCTCGTCAGCATGCGCTGTATTCGGCCATGCGGCGGCGTCATACAGGCGGCCCGTCGCCGCCGTGTCGATTTGGAAGATAGCGATGCGCGTTTCATACTCGCCGTCCATCTCCCGGAAATACGAGGACGTGGCTTTGAAAAGCGAATCGAAGGTGGCGGCGGGAACGAGCTCGGGGCGGCCAATCAGCATGAGGGCCGCATCTTCGGTGACGGTCCCGTCGGCGGTTGCCTTGAACGGAAAGAAAAGCTGAAAATGCCGTGGGCCGAGAATGGGCATCTCAACGTCGAGGCTCCTGCCTTCCTGGACGATGAAATCATTCGTGTGGGTCGAAGAAAGGCCATGCAGAAGAGCGACTCCCCCGGAGATGGGGGTGATGGTTGAGGAGAGCTTTTCGTATATCGACGGGCTCAGCATGCCGCGGGCCTTCAGAACGCCGACGATGGAAGGAAAGAAAAAATGGATTTTCCTCTGCGCCATGAGAGCGCTGACCTGGCGTTCATGGTCTGAGAGCGGAATGGAAATGGTCCGGCCGCGGGAATCGACGAAATAGGCGGAGTCATACAGTCGCAGGGCGGCAAGTTCCTGAATCACGCTGCGGATCGCCTGCTCGTCAGCACCGAGAGTTGTGGAAAGGCGATTGCGGATTTCTATGACGCGGCGTTGCATGCTGATCCCGAACGAATGGACGCTCGATTCGATCTGGGCGAGCTTCTGGCGGAGTCTGTTCATCCGCTCCTGGCGTGTGAGAATCTCAGAGTAACGGTTGTAGGCCGTTGCGGTCAGCAGAAACAGGATGAGCGGGAGGCCGACGGCGATCGACATGAGGATGACGAGCTTGGTGCGCAACGGCATGGGGCCGAGATTTCCCGTGAACCCGAGGCGAAGCAGAATGAGGGCGCCGCTCAGCCAGGCAAACATGACGAGAGCACGGGTGGCTTTCTCATGCGCGCGGAGCGGCGAAACGAGCTTGTCTGCCCTCATCTCAGCTCTGAGAAACAGCATTCTCAACGGATCTATGCGCCCATGAGTATCATACAGGCCGAGGGGGGCGGCACACTCGATGGCGAGCCCCTTGCCGGCTGGTTTCCATGAGGCGGTAAGGCTGTATACCCGGCGCGGTCGGCATACCATCCGCCTGGTGACGCCTCGTTCCGAGGTG
>JAGOCE010000220.1 GCA_017998915.1 Candidatus Ozemibacteraceae bacterium | reverse complement strand
GGGCAAGATACGAACGGCACATGAGAAAAATACCCGATCAAAACACGGAATAGCAAGGAAATACCACCGGCTTCGGCCAGTTTACGATGTGATTGCACCGTAGCCGGCCCGATACCGAAGTCGCCCCCGAAGACGAAATAGTATTTTTACTAAAATATAATAACCGGCATCTTTCGGCCGGCCCGGGCGGCGTCATCTGCCTGGTCGACCACCTTCTGCCGCTCACCCCGGATATTTCGGCCATGCCTGTTTCTTTCATCTGATACCTTCAGTCGGATTCGGGGTGGTGATTCGAAGGCAGGCGAGGGTCACATCATCTTTCCAGGGGATCGGGCCGGAGTGGCGGCGGAGTTCTTCGAAGAGCTCCGTCAACAGAGATTCGGAAGGTTTGTTGATGCGGCTTTCAAGCGCCGCATGGAGTCGTTCGAAGCCGAACGGTTCTCCGGCTTCGTTGGGCTGTTCAATGATGCCGTCTGAAACCAGCACGAGGATGGCCCCCGGTGTGACAGGGATTTCCACATCGTTGTACGCAGACTTTTTCAAGATTCCAAGCGGCACGCCCGGATATGCCAGCCGAGTGATCATGCCGGCGTCGGGCGACAGAAGATACGGGTATGGCTGGCCGGCATTGCTGTACAGCAGCCTGCCGTCGGCAGTCAGGCGGCCGGCCGCCATCGAGAGGCCTTTCTTTTTGGCGAGGTGCGAGAGCATGTGCCCGTTGATGTTCGTGAGCAGTTCGGCCGGGGAACGCACTCCCGACCGGTGCAGGATGCTGAAGCTCGATTTCACCATGGCCACCACCAGCGCCGCCGACACCCCGTGCCCCGTCACGTCGCCGATCACGAAGTTGATGTCGCCGGCCTCGTCGACCAGCGCGTCGAAATAGTCGCCTCCGACGTGGCCGGACATGAGGCTTTGGCCGAGATAGTCGCCGGCTTTGCCCCGAACGAGACCGGACGGAAGAATCATCGCCTGCACGGAGCCCGCGACCTGCAGCTCTTCCATCCCCTGAATGGCCGTATTGAACGAAGCTGCAAGCTCGTCCCATTCATCGCCGGTCATGGACGGGATCGAATGGGTGAAGCGCTTTTCCTCGAGCGCCTTGACGCCTTCCATGAGGGCTCCGGCAGGCGCGACGATGCCTTGATACATCCGCCAGAAGACGCCCAGCATCAGCACGAACATCATCACGGCGATCACGCCCATCTGGCGCAACAGGGCCGCCCGGCCGGCCTCGATGACGCTCCACGGCCGGCGCGCAAACAGCACGAAATGGTTCATGTTCCGGGCCGCATAGGCCGCCAGCAGCACCTTCCGCCCCTGCCGCGACACCACCTTGCTGAACAGCACCCGGGGCGGGGCCACCCGGTCAAAATGCCGGCGCAGCGGATGAGCCTTTTCATGCACGGGGTAAAACACCTGGCTGACCTGGCTTTCGGCCGCAAAAAACCAGTCGCTCGGCTGCCGGCGCCGATTGGCGAAGAACTCCTCCAGGTAACCGTGTTCGACCCCGCGCAGGTCGGTGAAGAAAAACGCGAAATACTGCCCGACTCCGGATGCATCGCGGATGACGTCGAAAAAGGTCCAGCAGCTGAGAATCCCGGAGCCCAGGCGAAATATATCGCCTAAATTGGAAAAAACCGCCTGCACGAGATCTCCGGTCTGGGCGTCGATCACGGCTCCGTACACCAGGTCGGATTTGCCCCCGCTGCCGGGCTTCCCGCCGAGCCCGTTCGTCTGGTTATACCTGTCGATGATCATCTTCCCCAGCACGCCGATCCCATCGCGGGTTCTCCGCGTGTGGTCGGCAGAGCGTTTGCAGCTCCAAAGCGCGGGCAGATGATCGATCGTCGGTCGAAGCTTCAGGGTCAGTTCGATCATCGACCGGCTCGGCATCTCGTTGATGCCGAGCATTCCCGGCAGCCGCGTCAGCTTTTCGGCCATGGGGCGCTTGGCGACATGCCTCAGGGAAGGAATCAGCATGCCCCAGTCGCGCAGGTGAGCGCCGTCGGAACCGACCAGGAAAAACGCATCGTAGGCCTCGTTGCTCAGCTCGACCAGGCCTGCGTCGGTCATGACTTCCGGGAATGAGGCAGGCGGCGCTCCATCGAGCCGCCCGGCCAGTGTGCGAAGGAGCCGGCGCCGTTGCCTCTTGGAGACCGGAACGGCATTGTCGACCTGGATCAGTCGCTGTTCCATCGCTTTCAGTTCCGCGGCGACGAGGGAGTCGACCCGGCTTTTCTCGAAGAACGACCAGAACATCAGGGTCAGGAAAAGGGGCAGCCCGGCCGCAACTCCCAAGGCAACCCCGAGAAAGGCTTTCAGCGAAATGTTCCCGGACTCGCCCACTCGCCATGCAGACAGGCATGCCAGCCCCCACAACGCGACGACCAGCCAGACCAGGGGATGTATGACCACCCGCGCCTCGTCGACGCACCCGACCAGGACCCTCGAATCGTCAACCGGGTGAAGCACCAGCAACCGGCCCTGGCTGGCGATCCAGGAGTTTTCACGGCGCAGATGCCGCGCGAGCAGGGAGTCGACGGCGGCAGCTCCGATGCCGGCCGGCAGCGCGACGGCCCGGCGGGCGACCCGGTCCCACAGGCCCAATTCGGCCTCGCCGGGTTTTCGACGCTGCCGGACGGCCCATTCAAGAATATCGCCCCGTGTAATTCGTTGCGTGTCGATGGCCAGGACGGCGCCGACGACGGTTCCTGAGGCCGTCTCAGGGCCGGTCATCCAGCACGCTAGCGTGCCCGGCCGCTTGGTGGGACGCACATGCCGCCAGGCGGGTACGGGCAGCCCATAGTCTCGAAGCCAGGTCGTTCCCAGTCGCTGTTTGATGATTCGCCACAGGGATCGATCCGGTCGCGACGACCACAGCACCTCCTCATCGCGATCGACCAGGAACAGCGTGAACCCATCGGCGGGAAGCCCCCTGATCAGACGTCGGAAAGCGGCATGCATGACTGTTTCCCGAACCGGGCGCCCATGCGTGCGCGACAGAAGACGCTGCAGAAGCCGCCGCGCGAGTTCGTTGGGATGCGCTTCGGCACTGAGTTCGAACGCCCGCTCGCGCAGCTCTTCGGCGGCCTGAATCTGCGTCTGCGAGGCCTGATCCCGAAAAACGTACCGTCCAATCCCGCCGATGACCGTCAGGCCGAGCAGGAATACCAGGATGATCCTGCCTCTCATGGCCGCTCTCCTTCAGGATTTCGAGAGCCCCCTGGATTGCCCGGTTCCCCGATCGGCGGCTCCGACGGCGGCCGGAGCTCAGCCTGGCGAACGGGATCGACGTCGAGAATGACCAGGGTCTGGTCGTCTTCGGGCACGGATCGGCGCGACCAGGCGGTGACGGCACGAAAGATCGCCTCGATCGAGGCTTCCGCGTCGACCCGTTCCCGGAACAGGGAATGAGCCAGCGCCGTCAGACGATTGTAATCGTACGGCTCCTGGTCGGGCGCGTGGGCTTCGACGATGCCGTCGGAATAGACCAGCAGGCGCCCGCCGGCCGTCAGATCGAGCGTACTGCCGGAAAATGCGGCTTTGCGGCGTGAGCCAAGCGGGTAGCCGGTGCTCTTTACCATGGCAGGCTCCTGTTCGTCGGCCAGCAGAACCGGGAAGCTCTGTCCGGCATTGGCAAAGCGCAGCAGCCGGGTGTTGGGGTCGAAGATGCCAAGCCAGAAACTCATCGGGCGCTTCCGGCCGGCCTGTGTGAGGAGGCCCGCGTTCATGGCCACCAGCACCTGGGCCGGATCATCCTCCATTTCGGCATTCAACGCCAGCTCCATTTTTGCCGACGCGGCTACCAGCGCCGATGGAATGCCGTGTCCGGCAACGTCGCCGACCGCGATGACCAGCCGTCCGTCGGGAAGGGAGAACCAGTCATAGAAATCGCCGCCAAGCTCGGATGCCGTCACGCACCGTCCCCGGACGCGCCATCCCTCCCCGGCCAGGCCTTTGGCCGGCCAGAGCGTCTCCTGGACCGACCGGGCAAGTTCGAGATCTTTCAGGCCGGCCGTGATGGCATTGAAACGCCTTGCCACGGCAGCCAGTTCCTCGAGGTGGCCCGGGCGAACCTGGTGCGTGAAATCGCGTTTTTTCAGGGCGGCCAGCCCACCCGCCAGCTCCTGTAGCGGCGCGAGCAGGCCGCGAGCCGTGGCCCAGGCGATGCCCATGACCAGCAACAGCATGGCCCCCGCCAGCATGGCGCCCTGCGATGAAATACTGCGCGTTTGCGCTTGAATCGCCGAGATGGGCCTTGCCAGCATAAGGACATACCCACTCAGGGAGTTCCCGCGAAGGGCCGTGACGAGAAACTGCCTATCGTTCAACCACACGGTCTGATGTTGTGGAATTCCGGACGTGAGCACCAGGTCACGCAGTTTTCGGATCATCGGATCGCGGGCCAGCCGGGGCTCTATGAACGACGGCCAGCGCCCGCCCGGGGTGACCGGAACGGCGTAGAATCGCACGGCTCGATCCTTCCACGCGGTTCTACGGCCCAAATAGCGCTGCAAATACCTGATCTGAGCCGTCCGGCTGTCGTGGGTCGCGAAAAAGACGGCGCGGTGCGCATGGCGTTCGTCCGAATACAGTTTGAAATAACTCAGCATCTGGCCCTGCCCCACCTGGTTTTCCTTCAGGAGGCCGTCTTCTTCGAGCCAGTCGGGCGAAAACTTGGTAGACACCACCAGGCTCATGAGCGGGTTGGCGAGCGCCCTGGTCGCACTGGACGGGGGACTCTGGTTCACGATTTCCAGCAGGTTCAACGCGACATGCGGCAGGGCTTCCCGCTCTTCCACGCGACGGATGCCCTCTGATCGATCGGGATCATACCCATGGAAAAAAGCGACCCGGCCGTCGCGCGTGACGAGCGTGCATCGCGAGATCAGCCCCTGCTGCGCCTGGATTTCCGCGCGCAGTCGATCCACCGGCGCATCGATACCGGGTATGTCCGTTCCCGTCGCGACCAGCGGAAACGCTCGTGTTTCCTCGAAAAACCGGTGATAGGAGCGCAACGCCGGCAGAAACTCCGAACGGGCCCCGACATCGAACCGGGTCAGGTATTCCAGGTGTTTTTCACGGATTCTCCGTTCGAGCACCTCTTCACGGTCCTGGCGATCTATGAGGATCGTCGACAGGAAAACCGCCAGGGGAAAGCCGCCGGCGATGGCGAACAGCCAGATGACCTTGGTGCGAAGATGCTGCACCCCGGACAGGCTTCGCACCAGGATGAAAAACGCGATGACCAGCGCGACCGACAACCACCCCCGGCGCGTCGCCGAAGCCTCGGAAAGCGAGAGCGGATGCACCGAGCAGCCGAAGAGCCGCTCCCCTTCCTCCGTCATGAACGTCGCCAGCGTCCGCCCCTTCCATTGCGACAGGTTTTCACCCGTGGGAAGCGCGGCGAGGTGTTCGGCCAAACCGGCCGGAAACACGTGTGTCGCGGGTTGCAGGCGGCCAGGGGCGAGAGGGTCCTGCCACCCGATCACGTAGACGCCGCGAATCATCCGGTTCGTTTCGGCGACGGCGATGTTCAGGAGACGGTCCGCCGGGATGGCCTCGCGATGCACGAATGCCAGGAGATGGCCGACAACGGCCTCGCGGCGATCCTTCATCGCATACCAGCCGCCCCATGTCATGCGACCGCCGTTCAGCAGATCCGTCAGGGTTCCCGGCGAGTTTCGCAGCGCCGCCGCCGCCCCCCCGTTTCCGGCAAATGCCCGCACCAGCTTCTCGGAAACCGTCTCGCCCGGCTGCACCAGCGTTTTGAAAAACTGCTGCGACGCGAACACGAGCCGGTCCGGCTGCCCTTGCAGGGGATGCCGCTTTCCCGAGGCATCGAACAGATACACGTCGAGCACATCGGGATTTTGCCGGGCCAGTTTCGCCAGGCGCCCGGCCAGAGCCGGCAGAGACCAGCTCTGCATGGCGAGGCGGTCGAACACATTGCCAAACCGGCGAACCATGTTGCCCCGCTGGGCGACCTGGGCCAGGATTTCCAGAAGCTCCTGCTCCTCGTGGCGGCGCCGCTCATGCCGTTCAGCCACGTCGAGATGGTCGAGAAGAAACCAGCCGAACAGGCCGGGAATGCCGATGAGGAACACAGCCGACACCACGACGCTCACCCAGGAGAAGCGGGGTGTTGCAGGCTCTGAGGCTGGTTCCGCCCCGGCTTCCGGCTCGAAAAGGGTCAAGTGAGTGAAACCCAGCAGGAGATCATCATCATGGCCGTCACCAGGACAAGGGCGATGGAGAAGCCGCTCAGTTCGAGCATCATGGATCCGAAGACCGCGACACCTATGATCACGGCGAAGACGATCATCTCTTTCGGAACCTCTCGGTTCACTCCCGTCCCCAGCGGCAACGGTGAAGCCGTGATATCGAGTTCTGCTTTTCCCTTCCGGACGATCACGTAGGTGTGCCCGGCGGTGCCGGGAAAAAACCGGCAACCGAACGACGAAGCCAGCATCTTGGCCTGGCCGTTCAGCAGGTCGAGCATCTGACCTTTCCAGGGATCGCCGAGTTCGTGGCGACGCCCCTGTTGATCGATCACCTGGAGTTGGTACATGTGCGTGTTCGAATACATGGACAGCTTCGGGACGGCGCTGACGACGACGGAATCGATCTGCGAGAACGCGAGTTTTTCGGAAACGGTACGGTAGAAGAGAAACCGAAAATGATAAAGCAACCGCTTTTTTTCGACATCGGCGAGGTAATAATTATCCGTGTACCATCGCAACACCGCAAAAAAGATGCAACACCCGACGATCAGGGGGACATACGAAAGAAGGGCGGGATCAGGCGGAAAGCGTCTGTTTCCGATCCAGCCGGCCTTGAGGAAGCCCGCGAGAATGCCGGCGAAGAGAAGCGTCAGGCTCGACAAGGTTCGTTCCAGGGGCGTGTCGAAATCAATTTTCACGGAATACTCCCTCGCTCAGATGCCACACACGCAATGCTTATAATATTATATAT
>JAGOCE010000219.1 GCA_017998915.1 Candidatus Ozemibacteraceae bacterium | reverse complement strand
GATTGAATGTCGGGATGCATGCGCAGCACGTTCATCTCCTCGTGCGTGACGGTCGTTTCCTCGAGAACCTTGTCAATCATGGCCTTGTAGGGCTTCGCCATGACGGCAAGCACGACAGGGGCATCGACGAACATCGTCGAGAACGCACGCACCTTCTCGAGACGGGCTTTCGCCTCGGCGGAAACGTTCGGAAACATCCCGGCGAGTTTCTTCTCGACGGCGTCCTTCATGCGGCCGAGCAGCTTTTTGTCGGTGATGACGACAATTCTCCAGGGCTGCGAGTTGTTCGGCGACGGTGCCATCAGGCCGGCCTGGATGATCTTCTCGATATCACCTCTGGCAACGGGATCGGCGGTGAACTGGCGAACGGTGCGCCGCTTTGCGGCAAGAGCGAAGAAATCCATGGGTTCCTCCCGGTTTCGTTTTCTCACCTTCGGGCGCATACGCGCCCAAAAAATGTTACCACGCCATTCAGGTAGACGCATCCCAGAGGACATTCCCAGAAAGAATTATTCTCCATCGCTGCGTCGGGGCGGTTTTGAAACCCGCCTCGACGTCTCGCCGGTGAAGCGTTCCTGATGGTTTGATCGGAAGGCGCGAAGCTATACGGTGAGCATGAAGGCGGTGTTGCCGGAGGACGGCTCGACGAGGCGGCCGGCAGCGGTGTAGAGGCCGCGGTACGAGGGTTCGGCATCGGTCAGTTCGCGCTCGGCTTCGCGCTCGATGAGACGAGCCTCAAGGGCGATGGCCCGGTCGGCAGGGGAAAGCAGCGGCCCGGCTTCGACGATCCGCCGGACGTAGGCGGCTTCGCGCTGGACGGCACGGGGATCGCCGGACGTCCTGGAAACCTCGAGATCGACGGAACCGCTCACCACGTATCGCTTTCCGTCGGGGCCGAGGACGGTCTGGTATGTCGCACTGCTCCCGGTCGCCAGCGCGCGCGCTCCGGCATATCGACGGATATACGCATCCTGCCGCTGCAGGTCCGCGAGGTGCGCTGCATCGCGGATCTCCGTCGCAACGGGAAAGGGCTGTCCGTCACGAAGACTCCCGAAACGGACGGATGATTCGTGAATGGTAGGGGTGATGCCTCCGGTTTCCATGCGCGGGACCTTTCGAACCGATATCTCTGTAACAGAAATATCGGCCCGAAATGGTCCCGGCCGAAGTCATCGACGCAGCCCGCTCACGGGAGCCCGCGGGCCGCGGCTCAGAACCTGCGGCCCCTGCCGCCTCCGCCGCCTCGCCTGCCGCCATGCCGGTGCATCGACCGCTTCTCACCGCCGTTCTCCGCCGGACGCCGATCTTCGGTGACCGGAGCGGGCACGTTGGCGGCATCGATGTCGGCGGGACTCGGCCGGCCCTCGGCCAGCATACGGCCGCCGATTTCGTCCAGCAGCATCAGCTGGAGTTCGCGACCATGCTCGTGCTCGAGCATCTGGTCGAGCAGACGACCGAAACGCCGCGACCGCTCGCGCTGGGCCGAGTTCATGTCGCGCTGACGCGCTTCCAGGCGGGCCAGGAGCCGTTCGGTGATGCGCTGTTGCACGTCGTCCTCGGTCGGCGTCGGTTTTCCCATGAAGGGTATGCCGAACCGTTTGGCATACCGCTTGAGGTCGGGCTCCTCCATGACCGAGACGAGGCTGACCGCCACGCCGCGATTGCCGGCGCGGCCGGTGCGCCCGGCGCGGTGGATATACTGCTCGAAATCTTTGTGCCAGTCGTAGACGAAGACGTATTCGAGATGGCTCACATCGATGCCACGCGCGGCGATGTCGGTCGCGACGAGGAACCGGAGCTCGTGGCGCTTGAGTTTGGCCATGACGGTCTCTCGTTCACGCTGGCCGAGGTCGCCGCTCATCTGGTCGACGTCGTATCCGAACCGACGCATGAACGCGGCCAGATACTCCACCTCACTTTTTGTATTGCAGAATATAATACCGCTCTCGGGGTTCTCCATCTCGATGATCCGCATCAGAACGCGGTCTTTTTGCATCGGGTCGGCAACGTAATACAGGTGGTCCATTTCGGGCACATGCTGAGAGTCACCGGAAAGGCCAAGGAACAGCGGATCGGTGAGAAACTCATTCGAGAGGCGCTTCACGCTCGCCGGCATCGTCGCGGAGAACATCGCGGAAACACGCTTGCGAGGCAGATACTGGCGGACGCGGGTCATGTCGGGGTAGAAGCCCATCGACAGCAATTCGTCAGCCTCATCGATCACGAGATATCGGAGGTCTTTCAGAACCAGCGAGCCGCGGCCCAGATGGTCGAGCAGGCGGCCGGGGGTTCCCACGACGATATGAGCGCCCTGGCGGAACGCCTCGAGCTGGGGACCGTATCCGACGCCACCGTAGACCGCAACACTCCGGAGGCCGAGATGGACGTTGATGCGGTCGAGCTCGGTCTTGACCTGGAGGGCCAGTTCACGGGTCGGGGCCATGATCAGGGCCTGGCAGCCGCCGACGGCCGGGTCGAGCTTCTCGCAGATCGGCAGAAGGAAGGCACCGGTCTTGCCGCTTCCCGTGTGGGACTGGACGATCACGTCGTCGCCACGCAGCATGTAGGGAATGACGCGAGCCTGGACCGGCATCGGTTCGCGCCACCCGATCTCGGAGATAGCGTGGCGCAGGGTTTCGCGCAGGGATTCGAATTGGAAGAGGGGAAGTTCCTCGACCAGGGGGGCCGCCGGCTCCTGCTGCGGAGCGGAGGATGGGATCGGTTCGAGAGCGGCTGCTTCCTGGACGGAGTGATTCGGGTCAGTCATGGTTCTGACGGTTACATCCTTTCGGTCTGTGGAATTCTTTTCGCGAATCAGGGTACCCCCAGACGGGTTTTTCGCGCAAGAGCCGAAGTATCATTTGCACAACCGGGATAGTATTGGTTACTATACACAATAGATATGAAGGGACAATCCCGAATGCCGGATCGCGAGGAAATCGAGCGCGTTGCCGTCCTGACGGCCGACGACGCTTCACTGTCCGCGTTGCCATCCGAGGTCGCGGAAGACATCGTGAGTCGCAAACAGGCTGATGGCGAGGGCGCGGAAGAAGCGTTGCCGCAGCAGAGTGTCGGCGTCGAGTTCTTTTTCGTCGTATCCGTCTGTCTCATGTATCTCGCCGCATGGGGCGTGACAGAGTTTCTCGGGCTTCCCGGCGACTCGTTCGAACGGGCTGAAGTCCTGTTCACCTGTTTCGTCTGTTTCAACGGCATGTCGGCCTACCTTGCCTGGAAAGGCGCCTGTTGGGTCCCGACGCGCGGCCTCGTGCACGAGATTTCGCGAACGATTGCGGCGGCGCTCACCTGCGCGGCGATCGCGAACACCACCGACCTCGTGTTGTGGCTCGGGTTCGGCTGGCCCCTCAAGGGCTCGAACATCCCGCATCTCTTCTTCGTGCTCGCGATCCTTTTCGCGACGAGCGGCATGTTCAAGGTGGCGAGGCTCTGGCGTATCCGGTTCGGAGTCGGCGCGGCGCTGATCTACACGGGAGTCCTGGCGCTGTTCGGGGTGCTCATGTATTCCTCGGGCATCACGGAAGCGGGCTCAGGCCTGCTCGCGAAGTCGAATGCGCGTGACGTCCTGTCCCACCTGCTATATGCGGTGCTCAACTCGTTCGTCGCCACGCTCGCCCTCATCAACTGGATCCACTCGCGCGGCAGGATGAGCCAGGGGATCAGACTCGTCTCCCTCGGCACCATTCTGCTGAGCCTTGGATGTATTTTATTTGCTATTGTTTCAGCGAAGTATCCCGTCTACCTCGTGGCGGCGCATCCGGTTCACCTCGTTCTCGGTGTCGCCTACATGCTGATTGGTCTAGGCGTGTATCGCATCGGGCTGACGGTTCTCGACACGATCGACATGACCGATGAGAAGTTCCCTCCGGTGAGCCCTCTCATCGAACTTTTCGGCGAAACCGACGGCTGGAAGCTGTACAACCGTGTTCTGACGAGCATCCGCTCATCGGAACAGCGTCTCGGCAGGTCTCTGCGCGAGAACCGTGAAAAGACCGAGTCGATCAGCGCACTCGAACATTCACTCGAAACCGAGACGAAGATGCGCGAGGAACTGCGCCTGGCCAAAGAGAAGGCCGAGACGGCGAGCGCCGCCAAGACCCAGTTCCTGACGATGATGAGCCACGAACTCCGCACGCCGCTGACGGCCATTCTCGGTTACAGCAGTCTCCTTGCAAATCCTCCGTCGAACGATCTGAACCCGACCGATTTCGGAGGGCGCATCAAGACCAGCGCCCAACATCTGCAACAGCTGATCGAGACGCTTCTCGACTTTTCGAGCATCGAATCCGGGAAGTTTCGGTACCGGCCAAAGTGTTTCCCACTCTCCGAAATCGTCGAATTCGCCCGGAATCTCGGCGAGACGATCTCGAAAAACAAAAACGTCGCCTTCCTCGCGGATGCACCGGCCGACGACGTCATGATGCACAGCGATCCGGTGATGATCCGTCAGATCCTGGCAAACGTGCTCGCGAATGCCTTCAAGTTCACGGAAGCGGGTGAGGTGCGCCTCGACGTGACGACGACAGACACGACGGTGGGCTTCCTGATCAGCGACACCGGCATCGGCATCCCGGAATCCGAGCAGGAGCGGGTTTTCGAACCATTCTTCCAGGTAAGCCGCGGCAACACGCGCAGCTTCGGCGGCGTGGGTCTCGGCCTCGCTATCGTGAAGCACCTTGCGACCATTTTAAAGGGAACCGTCTCCCTCGAAAGCCGACCGGGAAAGGGGACCCTCATCAGATGCGAGCTTCCCAGGGAAGTCCATTGACCCGCCCAACACGATTCGTGGCACGGCGGGCCTCGCTTCTTCTCGCAATTTTATATATCGGAGGATATATAATGGCATCGACCGTTCACGCGCAGCCGTCCCAAGATCGCAGCATGGCCGTCCTTGCCGGCGGCTGTTTCTGGTGCATCGAAGCGATATTCGATGAACTGCGCGGTGTCGACTCGGTGATGAGCGGCTACACCGGCGGTTCAACGGCATCGCCCACGTATGAAGCCGTCTGCACCGGCGCGACCGGCCACGCCGAAGCCGCACGCATCACATTCGACCCGGCGGTCATTTCCTACGAGGATCTGCTGAAGATCTTCTTCTCCGCCCATGATCCCACCACGCTCAACCGGCAGGGAAACGACGTCGGCACTCAGTACCGGTCGGCGATATTTTATCTCGACGAGTTCCAGAAACAGGCAGCCGAGCGCGTCATGGCCGAACTGCGCGCGTCGGGTGCGTTCGGAGCGCCGATCATCACGGAGCTGTCTCCCCTCACCGTTTTCTATCCCGCCGAGCTATATCACCAGAATTACTATGCGGGCAACAGCGGCCAGCCCTACTGCAGCTCCGTCATCGGCCCCAAGCTCGCCAAGTTCCGCCACCTGTTCAAAGACCGACTCAAACAACCGGAAAAGGCCGAGCGTTGATTCCTTTGGCATAGGCCAATAGTGCATTCCCGTTCGTGCTGAGCCTGTCGAAGCGCGAGAGGCACTCGAGCCTCGTATGTTCCGCCCCGAGTTGATCGGCGTGGGAAGCGCCTTCACCACGCGGGAATACTACCAGTCCAATCTTCTCGTCATCGCGGAAGCCGGCAAAAAGCTGCTAATCGACTGCGCCTCCCAAGCCCAGTTCGCCCGCAAGGTCCAGGAGTTCATCATCCAGAAAGCCGTCCCTGAAAACAAAAAAATCATCATCGCCTGATCGAGCGGAGGCGTGCGGTCGCGATGCGCCCGGAATGCACCCGGGAACAGCATCTTCGTCGTAACGGGGAAATGCCTGGGGCTTCTTGCAAAGGCGGGCGGTTTGGCTTACACTCGCAGGGCCGCCGGAGCGACCGGCAGGGCCAAGATCACCGCCTCCACAGGAGACGCCGCATGCCGATTCCGACCAATTGCAAAAGCGATTCATGGGCCTGGTGGCTCGGAGACCCCGCCACGCTGGCCGGGAGTGAGGATGCCTTCAGGGAACACCTGTTCCGCATCCATCGGCCCGTGTTCGTGGTCGAGCGCGACGGCGCCCTCCATGCGACCCATGAAGGCGGCGTTCTCCACGGCGCGACAGCCGAAAGCCAGTCAGGCGCCCTGAAGCTCCGGGGAATCCTCCCGCCCGTCAGGCTGGAAGATCTCGGCGACGCCACGTTCTGCGACGACCTCGGGATCAGATACCCATATATATGCGGTTCTATGGCGCAGGGCATCAGTTCTCCGGCGATCGCGGAAGCCCTGGGCCGCAATGGCATGCTCGGCTTCATCGGCGCCGCCGGCCAGTCGCCGAAGGATGTCGAGGCAGCGATCGACCGCATGCAGAGCATCCAACCTGCCGTCCCCTTCGGCTTCAATCTCATTCACAGTCCCAACGAGCCCGACCTGGAAGCGGCGATCGTCGATCTGTATCTGCGACGAGGCATCCGGCTGATCGAGGCGTCGGCATTCCTGAACGTGACCCTCCAGCTCGTGCGTTATCGCGTCAGCGGCATCAGGCGGGAGGCCGACGGTCGGATCGTCACCCCCAACCGCGTGATCGGCAAGATATCGAGGGTGGAAGTCGCCACCAAGTTTTTCTCCCCTCCCCCGGCGAAACTCCTTCAGGAACTGGTTGCGCGTGGCGACATCACCGCCGAGCAGGCGGAACTCGCAGCGCAGGTTCCGATCGCCCAGGACCTCACGGCGGAAGCGGATTCCGGGGGCCATACCGACAACCGGCCCGCGGTCACCCTGCTCCCCACGATTCTCGCCCTGCGAGATCAGCTTCAGGCCCAGTACAACTACCCGATCCCCCTGCGGGTCGGGATGGGAGGCGGCATCGCGACACCGGCCTCCGCGGCGGCAGCACTGGCGATGGGCGCGGCGTATCTCGTGACCGGCTCGGTAAACCAGGCATGCATCGAGTCAGGCACTTCCGACGCGGCGCGCCTGATGCTGTGCCAGGCCGGCCAGGCCGACACGGCGATGGCACCGGCTGGTGACATGTTCGAGATGGGCGTCACGGTCCAGGTC
>JAGOCE010000218.1 GCA_017998915.1 Candidatus Ozemibacteraceae bacterium | reverse complement strand
CTTCCAGCGAAGCTCGACAGCAGGAGATACACGCCGGAATACCGAAGTTCCTTCTGGCTGCCGAAAATGAACCGAGATGACCAGGGAGCCGTTTTCGGCGTTTACAGCTATCGGGCCGACCGGCTCGACCGCAACCGGCTCGAGTTTTCCCCGACGTATGGATTCAAGAGCAAGAACTGGGGTTACACGGGGAACTACCAGCACCGATTCGACCTGTTCAAGGTCGGCGTCGCGGCAGAAGATCGCGTCGTCAGGAAGAGCTACCTCTCAAACTCCTACTACGAGCGCATTCGGTCGCAAGACTTCAGTCTCAGTTACCCCTTCAGTCTTTCCACGTCTCTGATGGCGGGAATCAACATGACGCATCGCGGCATCGCCGAATACCCCGACGTCGGCGTGGTTCCCACGGTGGGCCGTGATCATTCCCTGTATGCAGAGCTATACCATCGCGCGATACGGACCGAGCCTTTCTGGGACATTTTTCCGAGACGGGGCCGGATCGTCACGGCTTCGTGGCGCCGCGGAACGAACATGGCGGGCGGCGAGCTGATCTATGATTCACTCGGGATCCGATGGAACGAACACATCCCCATCGGAAATTCTGGGTGGGTTGCAACGCTGAGGGGCTGGGCGGCGGAAGACGACAAGGAGAACGGCATCAGACGGCCGGACGATCTGAATCTCGGCGGAACGGATTTCCTCCGCGGCTACGAAGGTTCCGTCCGATACGGCGATTCCCTGCGCGCGGCTTCGTTTCATATCGGAAGGCCGATTCCCCTCGAGATCCCCTGGATCCAGTCCTGGGTTCACAAGGAACTTGTCATTGCCGAGGCATTCTGGGAGATGGGTGACGTACGAAACACGGGGAGGCGATACCGGTATCTGTTCGACCACGGCTTCGAGGTCAGGGGCCGGGTGCTGCTGCTGCGACGCATTCCGCTCACGTTCCGGACGGGCGTCGGCTGGCCCCATGACGGCGGAGAGAAACACTCCTATGCCACCGTCGACATCACGACCCTGACGGGGCTGCTCCAGTGAGCATCCTTCGCCATATGACACCTCTGCGAATGTTCTTTATATCGTTTATTATATCATTAACCGGATATTTCTATATTCGGCACGCGATAGCAAGGTCCCATAATTCAGTCGCAGATTTCGCGATCACCTGCGTCGTGCTGCGGCTCGTCTGCATTCTCTGCTTGCCCCTCCTGAGCTTCGGCGCGTGCCTCGCGTATCTCGAAGATGCCAACGACCATAAGAGCGCTGCCCTTCGCTATGTCAAACTGTTGCTGAATCTTGTTCCTCTCCTGGGGATGCTGTATCTGTACGGAACGCTTCCCCGGCATTAAGGAAATCAGCGCTGATGATGACGAAACAAGACATTGACGCCCCGGCCCGAATCGGGACGATTCTCATGGCGGTTCTTTTCTTTCTGCTGACTCGTATCCCGGCTGAGTGCCAGTCGTGGAAACAGTCCATGAGGGGCTTCATGGGAGAACTGGCGCATGTTGTCGGCGACGGGGAGGTTGGCCAACTTCCGGCCGGCATCGAGAGAATCGAGCTTCCGGGAGTGAAAGGACTTCGCGTTCCCCAAGGGATCGGCGAGCTGGACCTGCATGCCTGGAACGGCGAACCGGGACTTCTGAACCAGTTCAGGAAAGTCGCCGAAACGGACCAGAGTCTTGTCGCCGCGATCAACGGCTCGTTTTTCGGGACACAGGGGGTTCTCGGACAGCTCGTCGTCTCAGGGAAACGACCGCCGAACGTTCGTCAGATGCCAGCGTCCTTTTCCCGATGTTTCATCGCCGTTCTCCGGGGACCGAATTTTTCGCGTTGGGTTCTCGGCGAAACGGCTGTTCACGGGGCAGCCCTCTGCCTTCCCGAATTCTTCACGTCGAGCCGTTTCAACCGGCCGATCAGGGAGTGCGACCGTCTCGTGCATCTGCTCGGGGGCGGAGGCTGGATCGTCCGGGACCGAAAAGATGTGCACATGGAGGCCTACGGCCGGCAGAAATTCCGTTTCCGGAAAGAAGACCAGGATTCCCGGCACTCGGTGGTCGCCATGGATTCGTCTGACAACCTGTATCTTCTCGTTTTCGAAACCGGGGCGAATCTTTCGGCCGTCTCGAAGATGCTACGAACCAGGCCGGAATTTCACGATGTGACGGATGCCATCTTTCTTGACGGAGGTTCCTCGTCAGTGATGATTGCGAACGGCGCATATCTCGTATCGCCCCTGTATCTCGTCGACAAGGCCCGATACACGGCCCTGTTCGTGAGATTGGCCGGCTGGACTCCCAACAAGCCATGAACGGAATAGGATATCCACCCGTCGCCGCCCTCGGCCGGATCGACATGCAGGGCCGTTTGGGGCCGTTCGATGTGGTTCTTATCAGCGGCGATGCCTACGTCGATCACCCTGCATTTCCAGCAGCCGCCGTCGCCAGGCGTCTCGAAGCCCTCGGCGCGAGCGTCGCGATTATTGCCCAGCCCGACTGGAAATCGATCGACGCATTCCGGGCCTTTGGCCGTCCCAACTTGTTTTTCGGCGTGACGGCCGGGGCGATGGACAGCATGGTTTCGAACTTCACTTCGATGAAGATGCCTCGCCGCGAAGACCGGTTGTCGTCGGGCGGACGCACTGGCCTGCGGCCGAAGCGGGCGGTCCAGGTCTATACGCAGCGGCTCCGCGAGGCCTTTCCCGGCGTACCGATCGTTCTCGGCGGCATCGAGGCGTCGCTCCGGCGTTTCGCCCATTACGACTTCTGGGAAGATAAGATCCGCGATCCGATGCTCGTCGATGCCCCCGCCAACCTGCTCGTCTACGGCATGGCGGAGTCCGTTCTCGGCGCCGTCGTCGACTGGTATCGCTCGCAGGCGAGCCGCGAGCGGGGCGCCTGGCCCACGATCCCGCAAACCTGCATCCGGGTTCCGCACGACGCGTGGCGGGAGCGCCTGACCGGGAACGTCAGGCTGCTGCCGACCGTGGAGGCATGCAGGACCGAACCGGCACGGTTCATGGAACTGTCGGTCTTACTCGATACGTCGGTTCGTCCCGATGCGCCGATTCTTGTTCAGCCGCATCCGAAGGGAGATGTCATCTCGTTTCCGCCGTCGGTCGACGATCTGATGTCAGAGCCCGGACTGCTCGACCATCTTCGGTTCCTGCGACGCACGCACCCGGTCTACGAAGAGCCGGTCCCCGGCCTCGAACCGGTCCAGTTTTCCGTCGTGTCACATCGCGGATGCCTCGGAGCCTGCGCCTTCTGCGCGCTGGCTGCGCACCAGGGTCGTATCATACGGTCGCGGGCTCCAGAAGAGATCTTGAGGGAAATCCGCTCGTTCACTCGGCATCCCGACTTCCGCGGCACCGTTCCCGATGTCGGCGGCCCGTCGGTGAACATGTATGGCTGGGAGTGCGGCATCGGCGGTTGTGCGACGGGGATCTGTACACACCCGAAACGATGCGGGAACATCCGAGGTGGACTCTCCGCCCTTGCCGACCTTCTAAAACAGGCCAGAGAAATCCCCGGTATCAAGCATGTGTTTCTGGGTTCCGGCCTCAGATACGACCTGATCAGAAACGAGGACTGGCCTGCGTTTCAGGAAATCATACGATATCATATATCCGGTCAGCTCAAGGTTGCCCCCGAGCACGCCGACCGGGATGTCCTGCGTCTCATGAGAAAAGGGGCCGATGCCGATTTTCCGGCGTTCGTCGAAAGGTTCATGCGCGAGTCGGCCGGGGCTGGGCTCAGGTTATATCTGGTTCCATATTTTATGACCGCGTTTCCCGGATCGGCCGGAAAGGACGGCGCGATTGCCGAAACCGTGCGAAGGCTTCGGCTCGCTCACGAGCAGATTCAGGAGTTCACGCCGACGCCCGCGACGATTGGAACCGCAATGTATGCAACCGGCCTCACGCCCGACGGGAAGCCCCTACGCGTTTCGAAGAGCGTGGAGGAGCGCGGGACGGGACGCCGAGAAATCCAGTCGGGGACCCGGCGTGATAGAAAACGCTGAGCTGCACCGCGCCTGGCTTGAATTTCTCGCCGCGAACGAAGATGGATTCAACGAAGAGTATCATCTCCTGACGACCGGAAGAAAGCCAGTCGCATGCATCCCGCCCGATGGCGTGGAAGAGGGGGCAGGATGGTTTCTCGTTCTCGCTGACACCCAGGCGGGCGAATGGAATCTCGCGCACGCATTCGGTTCCCCGGCGAAGTTTCTCAAACAGCTGTATCTGTTCCCGGAACACGTCGAGTTTCAACTGCTCGTTCCGCTCATGGATGCACCCACCGTTTCGGCATGCCTCGGGGCTGATGCGGTGGAACACCTGACATGGTTTCGCGATCCGGGAATAGCGAGTGTTCCGACCGTAGCGACAGATCCGCATGTATCCGTCGACGGGCTCGAATTTCTTCATCGGGTGGAAAACGCCGACGGGCTCGCCGCTGGCGACGAAGAAACAGCCTACGAAGCGATCTACGCCCGAGAAAACGGTTCGGTCATCGGCCTCGTGAAATGTATACATCTCACCCCGCACACCGCCGAAGTATATATCGAAACATCCCCGGGCTGGCGAAACCGTGGAATCGCCAGTCGCCTGCTCGTGGAAATGCTCAGAAGCGTGCGCCGTCGCGGGCTGAGGCTCCTCTATGTCGTTTCCGCCGACAATGCCCCATCCCTCCGACTCGCCGAAAAAGCCGGCCTGAAGGCATTCCAGACACTGAGCCGATTCCGCTTCGCGAAGAAAGGCTGACAGAGGCGTTCCATCCCGAAGCGCATCGTCTTCTCTTTCCGTTTGACGGAAGTGATGGGGTAGCCTAGAATATGATTCTGACACAGCGCGATAGAAGCTGCAGAACAGGAATGGACTTGGAAAGGAAGACTCGAACGATGAACGCTGTAATCATGGCAGGTGGGTTCGGAACCCGGCTCCGGCCGATCACGTGCAATGTTCCCAAGCCGATGGTGCCCCTGGCGAACATGCCGATGATGGAGCACATCGTCAATCTGCTGAAAAAATACGATCTGAAACAGATCGTGTCGGTTCTTTACTTCCAGCCGGAAGTCATCACGAAACATTTCGGCGACGGATCCGACTTCGGCATCAAGATGGACTACGTGATGGCCACGGCCGATTACGGGACCGCCGGCAGCATCAAGAATTCCGAAGAGTATCTCAAGGGGAAGCGGTTCATCATCATCTCCGGCGACGTTCTGACCGATTTCGACCTTTCGGCCGCCATCAAGTTCCACGAGGAACGAAAGGCAATGGCGACGATCGTGCTGACACGGGTCTCGAACCCCCTCGAATACGGCGTCGTCATCACGGGCGCCGACGGCAAGATCGAGCGGTTCCTCGAGAAGCCGAGCTGGGGCGAGGTTTTCTCCGACACGATCAATACCGGCATCTATATTCTCGAACCCGAGATCCTCGAGCATATCCCGGCGAAGACCGAGTTCGATTTCAGCAAGAACCTGTTCCCGCACATGCTGAAGGAGAAACTGCCGCTGTTCGGGTATATCGCCGAAGGCTACTGGAAGGACATCGGCGACATCAACGAATACCGACTGGCCCACAAGGACGTCCTGAACGGGAACGTCCAGATCCAGATTCCCGGCGAGCGCCTGAACGTCATCGGCCGTGACGCGTGGGTCGGCGCCAACACGAAGATGGGCCGGCGCGTGAACATGAAGGGCGGCGTCATCATCGGCGCCAACTGCGTCATCGAGGACGGGGTCGAGCTCGAGAACTGCATCCTGGGCGACGGCTGCGTCGTGAAGGGCGGAGCGAAGATCGTCGATTCGATCCTCTGGGAACGCGTCTACGTGGGCAACAAGGCGCACATCACCGAGGGCATCGTCGGCGCCGACACCCACGTGCGCGACGGCGCGACACTCGAAGCGGGCGTCGTCGTCAGCGAGGAGTGCCGCATCGGCGACCACTCGACCGTGCGCAGCAATGTGAAGATCTGGCCCCGCAAGGTCGTCGAGGACGGTTCGACGGTATTCAGCAGCATCGTCTGGAGCGACAAGTGGACGAAGAGCCTGTTTTCGAACTACGGCATCTCCGGCCTCGGGAACCTCGAGATCACGCCGGAACTGGCCGCGAAGGTCGGTGCGGCGTTCGGCAGCACCCTGCCCAAGGGCGCGAGCGTGAACTGTTCGCGCAGCAGTCATAAAATATGCAGAATTATAAATCGCGCGCTGATCTGCGGTATCACGTCGGCCGGCGTGAACGTCGCCGATCTGCGAGTCATGCCGAGCCCGGTCGCGCGGTTCAAACCGACAGCGTTCAGGCGGGCCGGCGGCATCCACGTCGGCATGGTCGCGAACGACCCGAACCAGATCGAGATCCGCATCTTCGACGCCGAGGGACGCGAGCTCGCCCCGACGAACCAGAAGTCGATCGAGCGCCTGTTCAACCGCGAGGATTTCCGGCGCGTCTCGATGCAGGACGTCGGCGACATCGTGTTCCCGCCCCGCGTCGCCGAGTTCTACAGCAACGAGCTGCTCAACAATATCGACACCGAGATCGTCCGCAAGCGGGCGCTGAAGATCGTTGTCGATTTCGCCTTCAGCGGCGCCAGCGGCATCTTCTCGGCCTTCATCGGCAAGCTCGGCTGTGAGGTCATCTCACTCAACACCTTCCAGGACGAGGAGAAAGTCCACAAGTCGACCGTCAATCCGAAAACATCGCTCGAGAACGTATCTGAGATCGTCAAGTCCCTTCGGGCCGACTTGGGCCTGCTGCTCGACTCGGATGCCGAAAAGATCACCATCATCGACGACAAGGGGAGGCCCCTGGTCGGCGAAGTCGCGCTCATGGCTTGGGTCAAGCTGATCCTCGACATGAGCCCGAACGCCCGCATCGCCGTACCCGTGTCGGCGACGGACGCTATCGATCTGCTCGCGAAGAAGAGCGGCGGAACCATCATTCGCACCAAGACGAACGGTCGCGCCCTGATGACCGCCGCGGTCTCCGACAACGTTTCGTTCTGCGGAAACGGCGACGGCTGCACGATC
>JAGOCE010000217.1 GCA_017998915.1 Candidatus Ozemibacteraceae bacterium | reverse complement strand
GGGTGATTTTTCGATGACGGATCGTCTTTTCAGGTCACTCCGAGAAGTTCTTCGAGCCTGCATCGTCGAGCCGCAGCATGGGAATCAGGTCCGACGCGTCGGACATCGAAGGGGCGGAATCCATGCTCATCAGCTCGAGGTCACGGCCGTCGGCGCTTCCCGGGTCGGAGAGCTCGGCTTTCGCGAGGCTGTCGTCCGGCAGCATCATCGCATCGGATGTCGGTTCGTTAACTGCAGCCAGGCCGGCATCGGCCTTCGCCGAACTGATATAGGGCAACTCTCCGCCCAGTTCCTGTCTGATAATCCCCATTTCATCCATGCCGAACGTATCCGCCGGAGATACAGCCGGTGCGCCGCCACCGTTTACGGCTCCGTCTTCGCGGTACAACACCGTGGTCTGACCCATAGAGACATCGGGACCGGGCGCCTCGAGAGGGGCCGGCGTCAAGGCAAGACGGGGCGACGGCTCGGAGGTGCTGTCACTGCGTTTCTTTCCACCGTTTCCAAGCAGGAACATCGGCAGTTTTTCCTCTGCGACGGTCATCGAGCGGCGTTCCTGCATCTGTTCGCCCGTTTCCAGGGCGATCTGGGGGGCTCCAGCCGTTTCCGTACGACCGGCTTTGGCCATCGCCATCTTCATCTCGGCGACGTTTTCCTTGAGCCGTTGGTACAGGCCGCTCACCTGGTTGTGAGCGTAGCCCGAAATCTGGTTCAGGTTGCCGCTTCCGGGATCCATCGGGTTGATATACTTCAGCGAATCACGGATCTTCGCCGTCGCAGCCTCGCAGAGATGCGCGAACTGTTGCGTCGCGTTCTTGACGTGGGAATCGCCGATCGAGAGTGTGTTATCGACGCCGCGAACCGTGTTCTTCAGGCCGGAAAGCTGCGAAAACAGTTTTTCCCGCGTCGGCACGGGCAGATTGATCAACGGATACTGCGCGAACGCGAAGTGGTCAGAGAAGCGAAGCGTCGTCTTGATCGTTGCGGTCATCAGCTCGATTCCAGAGGTCACCTGCTCGCAGCCGTTCTGGATATTGAGCAGAAGTCCCTTGAGGGCTTCGCTGCTCGACTGAACCTGTTTCATGATGGCTTTCGACGCCTGCACGTAGATGTCGAGCGGGGCGATCGAAAGGGTCGGGATCAGCTCGAGAGTCTGGTATGACTCCTGGCCCAACAAGATCAATCGTTCCGCAGCGGCGAGATACGTGCGTGCCAGCCGCATCTGGTTCTGGTTCGCCTGGATGACCTTCGCGAGCGTTTTCTCGAGCGAGGCCATGGTCTCTTCACGAGGTGCGGTGATGATGCGATTCAGCTCAACGATCAGCCGGTCGAGCGCCCGGTTTCCCTCGACCAGGCCGTTGATGCCAACGGCGCCGGCTTTGACCGCTTCTTTATAGCTCTGCGTATCGATCGCCAGGAGCTTCGCCGCGATGTCGCCGCACTTTTTCCCGGACACTTTTCCCATGAGGGCTTTCGTGACGGTTTCCAGGTTCTTCCTGGAATGCGTCCAGTGCGACTCGACGAACTTGACCAGGTTCAGGGTCTGGCCGGTGACGTCCGGCTGGACGTCCGACGCGAAAAAGTCGGGGACCTTCGCGCTCTGCCGGGAAACCGCCTGTGGAGTCGCCGCAGGAACTGCGCTGACAGCCTGCGGTTTCGACGATGGCCGTTTCGACGAAAGCCAGTCCAGGGCTCCGCCGGCTTCGGCGACGGGCAGCGTACTCAGCCCGAGAGCCGCGGCAAGCAGAACCGCGCTCAGTCGCCATCCGGCAGCCTGTTCCTGTGTCGGCTCGTGACCCGGGATATCTGACCCGTGACGCTGGGGGAAAGGCAGTGCGCCGTTCCGTCTCGGGATGGACATGGTGGCCTCCTTGTTGTTCCGGACGAACATCTTTTGCAGGTATTATCGGCACACCATGGGAAATCATCCAGTGATCCCAAACGCTCCCTGACATCGATCGCCTCGAAACGTACGATGCGGTACATGCGCGGCCATCCGGGCAGGGAATTTCCTCCCTGCAAGCGGGTGAATCAGCCTTCTTCTGCGGGCTTCTCCGGCATGCAGGTCAGTTCGATACCGAGCAGCGTCAGGTCATCTCCAGCCGGATTGGGGGCGCCGAAAGCGTCGTTGTCCGCAACCGCCGCCTCGACGGCTTCCCTGAGCGGGAAGTCACCGCAGCGGGTCAGGGAGGCGAGCAGACGCTCTTCCCCGAACAGCTCTCCCACCCTGTTCCGCCGTTCCGTCACGCCGTCGGAATACAGGTAGATTCTGTCGCCGGCGTTCAGCTCGAGATGCTGTTCCGGTATCGTTCCCGCGCTTCCCAGGCCGATCAACGCACCTCCGCCCGACAACGGAACAGGCGGATGCCCCCGTCGATGGAAAATGGGCGGCATGTGCCCGGCGTTCACCCAGGATACGCGTTTCCGCGAACGGTCGATCTCGAGATAGACCATCGTGAAAAATCTGTTGAAACGGTCGATGGGAAACTCCTCTTCGAGCCTCGCCAGCAGGGCGTTCATCGACTGGCGTCTCGTTCTTCCGTTCTCCTGGAATCCAACCAACTGCTGCAACGCCTGCACAGCAGCGACCCCCATCATCGCAGCGGGAACGCCATGGCCCGACGCGTCGAGGATATAAGCGGCCAGCGTTCCATCCGAGAGAGGGAAGAAATTGAAGAAATCCCCGCCGATCCCGGCGCAGGGCCGGAACTTCCAGGCGGCCTGCACGTCGGCGATCTGCCCGAGTTTCGGAAGAAACCGGCTCTGAAGCCATGCCGCCGCCTTGAGATCCTGCTGGAGCTGTTCGTGCTGTTTCCGGACCTGGGTCAAAAGGCTCTGTATCTGGCCGGTCAAGCCGCTCAATTCGTTCAATCCCGTCGTGGCACGGTCCCCGATGACTTCGCCCCAGCAGGAAATCTCGTCGCCATCCGCAACGGCCGTCAGACGGCAGGGGCGGCCATTCATCGCGAGGCGAACGAGGACTGGGGCGGCGTCCTCACCGGGCATCAGGTCCGCGGGCGAGATCCGCCCCTCGCCCTGTGCAGCCGGAAGAAACACGTCTCCCACTTCCCGCCCGACCGGCGGAACGGGTTCGCCCATCACTCGGCGCAGGCTGTCACTGCACCGGCGGATCACTCCCTGTCGGTCGACGGTGACGAGAAAGACCCGCTCCGACAGGCTCAGAAGTGTCTGAATTCCTGCAGGAAAACCGGTATTTGGAGACACCTCACTCAATTCCCCACCCCCGGGCCAGTTCGATCGCTTCGGCAGAGGTTGTGACGATTGTGGCTCCGGGAAGACAGGCGGCGGCCTCGGGGAACATCGCGAACACCTGCCCGCCAATCAGCAGGGGAATTTTCTTCAGATCGGGATCGGCAGCAAGGGAATCGATCAGGCGTTTTACATGGTGAAGGTGGTAGGGCATTGATATCGATATGCCGATGAACCGCGGCCGGACCCGGCGCGCCATCCCGATGAGATCGTTCATGGGAGCATTGGCGCCCAGGAACGTGACATCCCATCCGTCAGCTTCGAGACAATGGGAAATCATCCTGGCCCCCAGTTCGTGCAGCTCACCGACAGCAGCGGAGATGAGAGCCCGCCCGCGTGTCTTTGGTGATAGAACGGCTTTTCCCTGCAGGGTCGCCACGACGGCCTGCGCCGTCGCGGTTGCGAGATGCTCCTCAGCGACGGTTACCTCTCCGCGCTCCCAGCGGTTCCCCACCTCGTACATCGCCGGCTGGAGGGTGTTTTGATAGAATGCGCCAGGGTCGCACGAAGGCTGCAGGCGCTTTTCCCCGATCTCGATGGCATGCGGCAGATCCTGGGTCAGCAGGGTATCGAGAAACGTCTCCGTTTCGCCAGGCAAGGCCTGCTCGGGGGGGGCCGACAGCTCGTCTGCGATCCGGAGCACCGCGTCATGGTGCTCCAGCATCCAGTCGTAGACCGGCAGGATCGCCGCGGCCGTATCGGGCTCGAGTTCTTTCTGAATGGCCTGCTTCCAGGCATTCAACTCCACGGGAAAATACGCATGGGAAAACCCGTGCTGCTGATACGTGCGGTAGACCCAGGGCAAGACCGACGCGAGAAGCCTGAAGGCGCTCAGGTGCAGAACCGTCGTCAAAAACATCGCATGGTTGCGGTGGTTGTCCTGCATCATTTCGATGCCGGCCGTCATTCCGATGAGGTCGGTCAGATACGGTCGCGCCATCAGGGTCAGGTTGACCCGCTCTGTCAGCAGGCCTTTCCGGGCATCATAGGCTTCCGCGGCCGCGGCAGGAATGGGGCTCAGTCGGCCGGTATCGGCCAGCAGCTGTTGCATATGGGATCCTCCGGTGAAAACTCTTTGATCCAGTATGCCACAAGTCCGCGCTCCCTGTCCGTAACGGCAACACATTCGGGAAGTGCGACACGAGAAGCGTCTCGGGAAGAGACATGGTCAACGTTTTGGAGGATGCGCGGAGAGGCCTTTGACGACGAGCCTTAGCGCCCCGTCAACGTCGGAAGCGAGCCCGCGGGTCGATCGAGTAAGGGTCCATCGGATCAGGCTTCCCTGAAGAACGCCGAGAATGGCCAGCAATGCGGATCTGATGTGAAGATCCGGCGGGAATTCACCCGATGTGCACCCCTCCTGGATCACCGCCGCCATGACGGAGGCAATGCGTTCCCCTTTCTCGTTGAGAACGGCGGCCACAGCCGGCTGCTCCGCGACGCTGGCTTCGGAAAGAAGAAGCACGGGATTGAACTGATGCTCGAAGAGATGGTTCAGATGCAGTTTGCCAAGCTTAATCAGCTTTTCCGAGGCGGAACTGGGCTCGGCTTTCAGGGCCGTCAGCTTTTCCTCCCAGCCATCGAACATGAAACGGACGAGCTCTCCGAGCAGCTCCTCCTTGTTGCGGAAATGGCGGTATACCGCCGGCTCGGTGATGGCGACCGCCTCGCCGAGCCGGCGCATGGTCAGTTTCGATGCGCCCTCGAGGAAGATCAGGTTCCGCGCGGCAAGAAGGATTTCGCTTTTCCGGCTCTGTTCATTCGCTGATGAGCGCTTCATCGTGATACCGCTCCTTCGTCATTTTCCGTGGCGGGCGCAGGAACCGCTGTTTCCAGGCTCGCCCGCAGTTTCCTTTTTATCGTGATGACCGCCCGATTCGTTCATCAGGTTCGAGAGAGCCTCGACATAATGAACGTATTCCACATACGCTGCCACATACTCCCGACCGGCGGCGACGCTTGTTTCCGAGACGCGCTTCTTTTCGAGGGCGTGGCGGTATTTCGCCTGGACCGAGCGAAGGAGGTCCCGCGTGAGAATCTCGACGAGTTCGCGTGAGGAGCCAGACTCGATCGCGCGGTCGGCCGCGACAATCGCCGGCGGAAGATCTGTGCCGATGGGCTTGATGCCGGTGTATTCCGCGCCTTCCCCTTCACGATGGATTCGCACGAAATGCTCGAAAAAGGCCTTGTCCGCAGACTCCCGGTCCGTGCGCCGCGTGCGGAGCGCGACATCGAAAGCCGTTCTGATAGACTCTTCCATCTCCGGCTTCACCCATTTCAGGAGCGGGGTGAGATCGCCCTTTTCCAGGGCGATCTTCGCCTCGATGAGAACGGGCCCGGCAAATGTGTCACAATGTGCATGGAGAGCGGCGGGAAAAAGGACACCCAGCATGACGGCAAACAAGATCACGTGAAATGCGGATTTCATATTGTATCTCCTATTATACGTAAAATCTGGAAACCTGGGTTCTGTTCATGCGTTTCAGCAGCAGCAGGCCGTGCAGCCTCCGCATTCGGTTTTCGGGGGATAAGCGTCAAGGAGGGTTTCGATCAGCCGATGGAACTCTTCGTGTTTTCCGACGCCGATCCTCGTTTCCTCGAGTCGGTCGAACGCGCCCATCAGTTCCTGTTGGCGATCGCTCGCCAGCACCCGGTCACCCATCGGGAACAGGACGTGATTTTCTTTCTGAATGTGGGCTGAAAGCAATGCCGTATAGTCCCGAGCCGCGAGAATGAAGCGTTCGACGGCATCAGCCTGGCCTGCGGTCACCCCGTCGAGCTGGGACTTCATGCGGCTGATCGCTTCCCGGCCTTCCTGGTGCTCGGCCAGCATGGCCCCGATCGGGCCTCTCTCACGAGGGATACCCGCCGCTTCGTAGGCCGGGAACAGGAACTCCTCTTCTTTCGCGTGGTGGCACGTGTCGGCAAAGACCTGGAAAAACTCGATGATGCGCACAAGATGCGCGGGCGGAACGGATTCCCCCTGCTCGAGTCTGATGCATATTCGATCGAGAACCCCGAGCATGGCGAGAATGGCGTCGTGTTCGGCCCTGAGTTGTTCGGAAGGAATCATAGAAAACCTCCTGTTCGATGTTAGTTATCGATAACTAATATCAAGATAACCGAAACACCGTGAATGTCAAGCCGTTGGTTCGAAAGGGTCAGCCGCCGGCGCGTTTCGCCCTGTAGCCCTGCTTCTGGAGAGCATCGACGATCGCATCGGCATGATCGCCCTGAATCACGATGACGCCGTCCTTCGCCGTGCCGCCACAGCCGCAGCGTTTTTTCAGGAGTCCGGCGATCTCGGTCAGCTTCGCCTCGTCGACGGGCAACCCCGTCACAACCGTCGCCGTCTTGCCGCCGCGCCCCTTGGTCTCTCTCTGAACGCGGGCGATGCCGTCAGCCGGCCCCGGACGCACCTCTTCGGCTCCCGACTGGCGTTTCTTTCCGGGCCGGCAAGTGCAGGAAGCGACGGGACGTTCGCACGCTGGGCAAATTCTTCCGTTTTCCGACGTATAGACGAGTTTTGAACCGCTCATCGCTCCCTCCTGAATATCACAGCCTGCATCGAGCAATAAATATATACCATATGATACTTATCAGCAGCTTGTCGCCGCAACGCGCACGGTCATGACATCGCGTTCATGCCCTGATTGTTCCGAGAATCGTCTCATAGACGGACAGTTCGGTTTCATCAGCCGAGCGGGTCCGATTCGTCTGGTAGAGATGATCGAGCGCCGTTTCATCGGTTTTGAAACGTGTCACGTCGGGCGGGGA
>JAGOCE010000216.1 GCA_017998915.1 Candidatus Ozemibacteraceae bacterium | reverse complement strand
GCTCGTCGGCGGTGAAGCCGGGGGCGGCGAGGGCGGCCTCGATGACCGGGCCGAAGTTGCGGTCGCTGATGTGCTTCACGCCGGGCCAGGCGACCAGCCCGCAGGTGAAGATGCGGCCCTTGTAGGTGTCGCGGGGCTTCTGAATGCAGTTCGTGGTCATCAGGATCGCGCCCGGGAACGCCTCGAACTCCTTGGCTTGATCCTGCCAGGCGCCGCCGTAGTTGCCGACGAGGTGCTTGAACTTCTTTAGTTTCGGATAGGCGTTGCAGGGAAGCATCTCGCCGTGGGTGTAGATGTTGATGCCCTTGCCCTCGGTCTGCTCGAGCAGGGCGTAGAGGTCCTTCAGATCGTGGCCGGAGACGAGGATGCACTTGCCCTTGACCGCGGTGATCCGCATGCTGGTCGGCTCGGGATGCCCGTAGGTATCGGTGTTGGCGGCGTCGAGCAGGCCCATGATCTTCAGATTCACCTCACCGGCCTTCATGTTATAGGTGAACAGTTCGTCCACCGTCTGTTTCTCATGGGTCAGCAGGTCGAGCGCATCGTGGAAGAATGCGTTCACGGCGGCATCTTCCTTGCCGAGAACGAGCGCGTGGTCGGCGTAGGCGGCCATGCCCTTGAGACCGTAGGTCAAAAGTTCCATCAGGCCGGTGATATCTTCGCCATAGGTCTTCTTACGCTGTTCGATGCCCACCTGGGCCGCCTGGGCGACCATGCTGGGGATGTCCGCGGCGGGAGCGAGCGTGGCGAAGCCGTTCAGGGCTTCGGGCTGCTTGCCGGCCTTGGCGCAGGCCGCTTCATACAGCTTCTTCGCGGCGGCGCGCTTCTCGACGGCGGTTTTGATCAGTGCGGAAAGGCGGTCGGTGTCGAAGTTCACGTTGGTGACCGTCGTGAAGAGATTCTCGATGACGTTCCGGTCGATTCCCGCGTCAACGGCGCCCAGGGTGCGGGCCCGATGGGCATACATGGCGGTGCCCTTGGTCACGGCGAGAAGCAGGTCCTGCAGGGAAGCCGTGTTGGCGTCCTTGCCGCAGACGCCGGCCATCATGCAGCCTTTGCCCTGAGCCGTCTGTTCACACTGATAGCAGAACATACCCATGATCGAATCCTCCTGAAATATAATTAAAAGTTTACTTCTTGCGGACGGCGCAAAAACGAAGCCGCGGCGTCGCGCGCGGAAAGAACGGAAAAACCGCTGAGAACCTCTCTCTCGGGTCAGGCGACGTTTTGTGTCTTGATGACGCCCCCCTGAATTCCTATGGTATGTACTTCCAGCGGGAAGTCAAGTCCCGCCGCCCGGCGGGCTTCTTCGGCAAGCCAGGCCAGGCCGCCGCAGCAGGGCACTTCCATGCGGACCACGGTGACGCGCTTCGGGCGCGAGGTTTTGAACATATCGATCAACTTGTTCAAGTAATGATCGCTGTCGTCGAGCTTGGGGCAGCCGACGAGAACCGCCCTGCCGGCCAGATATCGTGTGTGAAAATCGGCCAGGGCGAACGGAACGCAGTCGGCACAGAGGAGAATGTCGGCTTCGTGCAGGAATGGGGCCGCGGGGGGAACGAGCATCAACTGGACGGGCCACTGGCCGAGCTGAGACTGGGCCGAACCGCTCGCCATCGCGGCAGAAACGGCCGGGGCGGGACGCTGCATCTGGCGCATCGCGCTTCCCGGGCAGCCGCCGCCGTGGTGGTGTCCGTGACCCTGAGAGGGACAGCCGCCGGCTTTCTGGGTCCCGAGGGCCGCCAGACGCTGGTCGACGACCTTCTGGTCGAACTCGACCGCCTCACGCTCCTCGATCGTGAGAGCTCCCTGGGGACACTCGCCGAGACAGGCGCCGAGACCGTCGCAATACACGTCGGCCACGAGCTTCGCCTTTCCGTCCACGATCTGGAGAGCGCCTTCGTGACAGCCGGGGATGCAGAGGCCGCAGCCGTTGCACTTCGATTCGTCGATGCTGATGATCTTGCGTTTCATGCAAAAACTCCTTCTGCCGTGTCAGGCGGCGCGTTGATTCGGGGACTGGAACCCGGTGACGGGGAGGTCGGCGAGGGTGGTCTTTTCGAGGAACGATTTGACCTGCGCATTGATGTGGCCGATGAAGCTGCCCATGTTGCAGGACTCATTGGTGCACACGGGGCTTCCGAAGAGGCAATACTGCGGGGTGATGGGCCCTTCGATGGCTTCGAAGATGCGAGCGAACGTGATGTCGGAGGGTTTTCCGGCGAGCCGATATCCGCCGGCCGGTCCGCGGCTGGCCTCGACGAGACCGACCTTGCGGAGGCGCTGAAGAACCTTCGAAAGATGTGCCTCCGAGACGCGCAGTGCGACGGCGATATCGTGGAGGGGGCTGTCGTGGTGCTGATGGAGGGAAAGGTAGATCATCGAATGGAACCCCAGGTTCACCGCGTCTGAAAACTTCACGATCTCTGCCATCGCACACATCCTTTGTTGCTTTATTCTGGTATTAGAATACCAAAATAGATGAATGATGTCAAGCTGGAATATTTTTCCCGGAAAAATCGGGAATTCAAAGGGAATTGACGCGTATGTGGTGGATGATTCAAATGAAAATGTATGAGAGTATGCAAGCAGGCATTTCCGGGGAGGGAAGTATCGGCTGCGTTTGGGGAGGGTGATAGCATTCCAGGGAGGATGACAGATGGAACCTCATGTCGGGGTGTGGGTGGGCGGGATCGTGGGAGCTTGTGCGCTTTGTCTCGGCGCGATAAAACTGTGGCGGCCGGCAAGTCCGCTTCATCGTTGGGGTGGGCGCCTTGTCGTCGTTCCCGTCGTGATCCTTCTGATCGGAATGGTCGAGCGTATTGCAAATTATCAGGTTCCGCTGCGCGCCGCCTCGCGAGGGCATGCGCTGTTCGGTGCGCTGGCCTTCGTCCTGTTCGCCGTAAAATTCCTGGCTCGCAGGAACATCCTCGTTTCCCCGAAGCGGATGAATCCCATCGGATACGCGCTCGCCGTGCTCTTTCCGATGGCAGCGGCCGGGATGATCCTTCCGTATCTTCAGGCTGCCCGCGCCTGGCAGCCTCTCACGCCCGGCGAGGTCGTCGAACGGCCCGATCCATCGGCATTCGACAGGGAATGCATCGCCTGCCACGACCGCGAGACGGCCGTGGAAGGGCTCGGCAGAAGAAAAATCCCGCGTTGGATCGAGATCGTCGAGCCCATGGCATGGGCCGGCGCCCGAGGCAGGGAAGATACGCGCGCCGCGCTGGCTGTGATTCTCGCGACAGCCACGGCGGCGGTGGTCCCCGTGTCGGTTGCCTCGGCATCGACGGAGACCGCCGTCAGTGCGTCTGATGCGATCGATCGTTTTTGTATCGGTTGCCATGACCGGCAGCGAACGCTGAGCGGAGCACCCAGGCCACGCGAAACCTGGGAGCGCATCATCCTGCGCATGCAGAAATACACCGTCGGCCGTTCCGATGTCGCGTCGATTCCCGACACGGCAATCGTCGATATACTGAACGCTCTTTCTGCCGCCGATCTGATCGCATCCCCGTCGGAAACTCCGGCTGGGGAAAGGTGACGAGAAACGTAGGTCGCGGGATACAGGGCGCTATTCCTGGGCAAGTTGCCGTTTGAGCGCGAAAAGAAAGACGAGAATATAGACCAGGAAGATGACGCGATTCCCGTAGCGCAGGCGCAGAGGCACGTTCGCAAACATATTCCCGTACATCGTTTCGATCTTTTCGAGTTCCGGTCCTGCCAGGTCCATCGAGGCGTTCTTGTCATAGATGACCAGGCGTCCGTCGAAGACGAAGAGGGAGACGGAGAATAGGCGGAGCGAGGTATGCAGATACCCGACGTTTTTTTCCCCGAAGACGGTATCCGGGAGATCGAACACGGGTGAAACCTGCTCCGTGATCGAGATTGGAAGTTTGAACTGCGCACTGGCCGCGGGCGGAAAAGCGATGAGGGCCAGAAATAATAAGAATACTGCTATAGAATATCTGCGAGTCGTATTCGTCATTCTGTCCGGACGTCCCTTCCTTTTCAGCAGATCGGCGGAGGGAACGTGATCTGCCTGAGAGAGGAAAGGGCGAACTCGTCGGTCATGCCGGAGAGATAATCCGTTGCCATCCGCTCGGGACCGGCATTTTCGAGCCTGTAGGCTTTTTCCATGCGGGCGAGATACTCCCCGAACGCCCGGTCGAGCGGAAGAGGCGATGTACGAGCCAACGTCGGATCCTCCCGAACCCGTGAAGCCAGTGCGTGCAGATGGTCGAAGAGACGTCGCACGATCTGTTCGATGTAGGTTCCATACTCACGAAGGCGCGGATGGAAGTAGATCCGTTCGTAGTTGAACCGGCGCAGTTCGTTGATGATCGCGAACCGTTCGGGGGAGAACCGGATCGCGCCGCTGTCGCTGGAGGCGGCGATGAGATCGACCACGAGTGTGTTGATGATCTCGCCGTTGCGGCTGCCGAGTTCGCGTCTGACCAGTTCCGGAACGTCGTCTTCGGCGATCAGCTTTGCGTCAATAGCATCTTCTATATCTCGACCGAGATACGCGATCTTGTCGGAGAAGCGGACGATGCAGCCTTCCCATGTCGAAGGTCGGGCGTTTCGATCATGGATATTCTCGGGTATATTCGCTGTTTCGGCGGGAACGAGACTGGGCTCGAACTTCTCGCCGTTGTGACAGACGATGCCGTCGCGGACTGCAAACGTGAGGTTGAGGCCGCGCCCGTCGTTGGCGAGCATGTCGACGACCCTCAGGCCGTTGACCTCGTGCATAAACGACGAGCCGTGCCGCTTGAGGATCTCATCGAGCACGTGTTCTCCCGCGTGGCCGAACGGCGGGTGGCCGAGGTCGTGGCCGATGCCGATCGCGAACGCCGCTTCCTCGTTCAGCTTCCAGCCGAGGCGGTTGAGACCGCGCACGATCGAGACGGCGATCGTGGCGACATGCATGACGTGTTCCATGCGGGTACAGATATGATCATTCTCGGGCGCCGAAAACACCTGCGTCTTGTGTTTGAGCCGCCTGAACGGCAGCGAGTGGATGATCGCGGTCTGGTCGCGCAGAAACGGCCCGCGCAGGTCTTCTTCTCTTGGAGCGCGCCGCTCCCGCAGTTTTTCGTCCGTCAGCAGGTTCTTCATCATGCCCGACAGCATAACATTTCTCGCCACGCCGGTGTGGGGCCGGGTTTCAAACCCGCCCGAACGCAGCACGGTGATGCACAGGCAAAAAAAATCCGGGCGGGCGCCCGGAGTGAAATGCGTCGCATCTTGAACCTTGATCTATCGGTGAATCCGATCGGAGAAAGCGGTCATATGAAGGGAGCCGTCAGGTGGGGAGCAGCCTCAAGACCTTGTCGAGCAGGGAGTGAAGTTCGGCTTCGCGGACTTTGAGGGCATCCTGGAACTGGGACATATTGCGGCAGTGGTAAATCTCGACGCGGGTATCGGCGATTTCCCTTTGGAGCATGGTTTTCACCAGGGACAGATCCTCTTCGGACAACTCGAGTTTGAACATTATCTCTCAACTCCTCTCTTGCTCCCTCAGGAAAAACGAAAGGAAAATCGCGCCAAAAGTCAAGGAATGAGTTGTATAGTGGTCTGCATCTGCTTCTGGAGCGATGAAATGGAACAACAGCCGAATGGGAACGGAAAGCCTGAATTGGTGGCATTTTGCGGATTATATTGCGGAGCGTGCGACTCGTTCCGGAAGAAGCGTTGTCAAGGATGCCGGATGAACGAGTCTGCGACCTGGTGTGGCATCCGGAAATGTTGTCTGAGCGGGGGACTCTCCTCCTGCGCGGAATGCCGGAAGTATGAGGATCCGCACGAGTGCGGCGTTTTTCACAACTTCATTTCCCGGATAATCGGGTTCTTTCTGGGTTCCGACAGGCGTGCCTGCGTTCTGCAGATAAAGAAACTGGGATTGGCCGGTCATGCGGACGAAATGGCCCGCATGAACCGGCAGAGCCTGCCGAGGTCCTGAGCCCAGAGCGGTTTCTGCAAAAACACGAATTCGATATCACGTCCCTCGAATTCCGGATTATGCGGAGCGCGGAACGCGGATGGCGAAGGCGAGGCCGGCCGCAGCGATGGCCGTGAAGGCGGCCCCGGCTGTGAACGTGGCCGAAGGCCCGAGGGTGCTCCAGAGAGAGCCGGCGATGACACTGGCCAGCAGCAGGGCGAGGCCGCTCACCAGGTTGAAGAGGCCGAAAGCCGTGCCGAGTAGTGTTGCCGGAGCCGTGTCGGCGACGAGTTTCGACAGCAGGCCCTGCGTGAATGCCATGTGAAGCCCCCACAGCCCGGCCCCGGCCAGCACGGCGAGCGGTGATGCCGCGGCGGCGAGGACGAGATCCGCGACGATGAGAAAGCCCAGCCCGAGCAGCAGCAGGGACCGCCGGCTGAACCGATCGGCGGCGATGCCCGCAGGCCAGGCCGCACCGGCATAGAACACGTTCATCACGACCATCACGACCGGCGCAAGTCCCAGAGCGAGGCCGGCATCCTGGGCGCGCAGCACCAGAAACGCTTCGCTGAACCGGGCGAGGGTCATCACCGCTCCGAGCAGGACGACGAACCAGTAAGACGCGGGAAGCAGCCTGACATCCGCGAGACGGAACGGATTCCGTGTCTGCGTGTGTTCCGCCGCTCGATCGGGTTCGCGCACCCAGACGACCAGCAGTGCCACGCAGACGAACGCCGGGATCACCGCGATCCACATGGCCGTCCGGATATCGTTGGAAAGTCGCATCATCAACAGAACGGCGAGCAGAGGGCCGAGGAACGCCCCGACCGAGTCGAGAGCCTGCCGGAGGCCATAGGCGGCGCCGCGCTGCGGCTGTGGCGTGATATCGGCGACCAGGGCGTCGCGGGGCGCGCCGCGGATGCCTTTCCCCACACGGTCGATGAACCGGGCTGCGAATACCCAGCCGATGGCGTTCGCGAGCGGGAACACCGGCTTGGTGAGGGCGGCGAGGCCGTATCCGAGCACCATCAGGAACTTGCGCTTGCCGAGATAATCGCTGAGAGCACCGGAGAACACCTTCATGATCGAGGCCGTGGCTTCAGC
>JAGOCE010000006.1 GCA_017998915.1 Candidatus Ozemibacteraceae bacterium | reverse complement strand
GGCCAGGTCATACCCGGCACGAAGAAGGCGCTGTATGAGATCACGATCAAGGAGATCGGGTATGATCCCGAGCCTTACGCGCTCGCCGACGCGCTGATGTTCGCCGACGGCCGCATGATCGTCCAGTGCCTCGACATGTCGATCCGCCTCACCAACACGAACCGGGAACGGATCGAGGCAATCTGGGCCGCAAAGCACGCCGCCACGGCATTCACGCCGTCTCTGCCGAACGTCGCCGCGCCGGTCCGCGAGCTTTTCACGGCGCAGCAGATCCTCGAATACGCGGTCGGCAAGCCCTCGCTCTGCTTCGGCGAGGCTTACCTCGAGTTCGACGCGAGCCGATTCCTGGCACGCCTGCCCGGCCCGCCCTACCTGTTCCTCGACCGCATCACCGCCCTGACGGCGCCGGCGTTGAAGATGGTCGCCGGCGGAACGGTGCAGGGCCAGTATGACGTGCCAGCCGACGCCTGGTATTTCCGGGCAAACCGGCAGAACAGCATGCCGTTCTCGGTCATTCTCGAGTTCCCGCTCCAGGTCTGCGGCTGGCTCGCCGCCTACATGGGCTCGGCCATGACGAGCCGCGAGAACCTGCACTTCCGCAACCTCGACGGCAACGCCATCCTGCACGAGGACCTCCGGCGCGACGCCGGCACGCTCACCGCCGACATCGCGGTCACCAAGGTCGCCCAGTCGGGCGGCATGATCATCCAGGGTTACACGTTCAAGGTCACGCGCCAGGGCCGGACGGTCTACGAGGGCGACACGGTGTTCGGCTTCTTCACCGAAGACGCCCTTGCCAACCAGGTCGGCATCCGCGGGGCACAGTTGTACACCCCGACCGCGGCGGAAACGAGCCGCCATGTCACCCCGCCCGACTGGCCGGACGGCGCACCGCTGCACCCCGGAGACGCGCACCAGCCGCCGGAAGACGGCCTCGCGCTTCCCGCACGGTCGTATCGCATGCTCGACTCGATCGACCTGTTCGTACCGGACGGCGGGCCGAAGGGGCTGGGCTTCCTGCGAGGCACGAAACGGGTCGATCCCGGCGAATGGTTCTTCAAGGCGCACTTCTACCAGGATCCGGTCATTCCCGGCTCACTCGGCCTCGAAGCGTTCATGCAGCTGCTCAAGGCCGCGGCCTTGCACCGCTGGAAGGACACCCTCCCGGCTGGGCCGTGGCATTTCGAGTCGTTCGCGACGGGCGCGCGCCACTCCTGGTCGTATCGCGGTCAGATCATCCCGACGAACAACCTGGTGACGGTGGAAGCCGTGATCGACGCGTTCGACGACGAGCAGCGGCTCGTTCAGGGTTCAGGATACTTGCACGTCGACGGCCGCGTGATATATAACATGAGGGAATTCGCCATCCGGTTGGTTCCGGGCCTCTGAGGTCCGCGAGGCGCCAGTCGCGAGGCCTTCAGAAAGGCATTTCGTCACCCCATGAAATTCAGCCGCGTATTTCTCGAATCGATCGGCTACGAGCTGCCGCACAACATCATCACCTCGACCTGGATCGAGGAACGGCTTTCCCCGCTGTACAAGAAACTGTTCCTCCAGCCCGGCCAACTCGAAGCCCTGACGGGAATCCGCGAGCGGCGCTGGTGGGATCCCGGCCACCTCAACTCCGACGGCGCCGCGAAGGCCGCGCAGAAAGCGATCGCCGAGTCTGGCATTCCCGAGGAGGACATCGGGGCTGTCGTGTACGGCGGCGTCTGCCGCGATAACTTCGAGCCGGCCACGGCCTGCGGAGTCGCGGCGCAGCTCGGCGTCAAGGCTTCGACGGTGATTCATGACGTGTCGAACGCCTGCCTGGGCGTCATGACCGGCATCATCGACGTGGCGAACCGCATCGAACTCGGCCAGATCAAGGCCGGCATCGTCGTCGCCTGCGAGACGGCTCGCGAGATCACGACGATCATGATGGATCGCATGCTCGCCGAGGGCACGATGGAGTTCTTCAAGGGCGCGCTCGCCACCCTCACCGGCGGTTCGGGCGCTGTCGGCGTCGTCCTCAGCGACGGTTCGTACGGCCCCGGCCGTCCGCAACTGCTTGGCGCCGTCACCATGGGCGCCCCCGAGCACCATCGCATGTGCCGCTGGGGTGCCGACACGCACATTCCGCCGCGCGCGCCGCAGATCATGGAGACGAACGCGATCGGGCTTCTCAAGCACGGCAGCGAGCTCATTTCGCGCATCGGCAAAGCGTTCTATTCCGAGATGAACTGGGCGGCCGGCGAGGTCGACCGGCTGATCTCCCACCAGGTCGCCTCCGCGAACCGCGACGCGATTCTCCAGGGGCTCGGGCTCACGATCGACAAGGATTTCTCGACCTTCCCCTACCTCGGCAACATGGGTACCGTTTCCCTGCCGGTGACGGCCGCCATCGCGATGGAGCGGGGTATTCTGCACCCCGGCCTGAAGGTCTCCCACATCGGCATCGGAAGCGGTCTGAACAGCATGATGCTGGGTTGGCGCTGGTAACCAACAAACGATATGAATGATTATAAACCTTTTAACATAGAAGACTTCCGCCATCTGTACCCGTTCAAGAGCAACTGGTTCGAGAACAGCGGCATCCGGCAGCATTATCTCGACGAGGGCGAGGGCCCGCCGATCGTGATGGTGCATGGCAACCCATCCTGGTCGTTCCTGTTCCGGGCGCTCATTCCGGCCTTCCGGCACGACCACCGGGTCATCGTTCCCGACCATATCGGCTGCGGGCTGTCCGACAAGCCCGACGCGAAGCGGTATTCCTACACCCTCGAACAGCGCATCCGCGACCTCGAGGCGTTGATCGCCCACCTGGGCATCACGCAGCCCATCACCCTCGTACTGCACGACTGGGGCGGCGCGATCGGCATGGGCTTCGCGAACCGGCACGCCCTGCAGGTGAAACGACTGGTGCTGATGAACACCGGCGCGTTCCCATTGCCCGACGAAATGGAATTTCCCTGGCCCCTCTGGATTTTCCGCAACAGCCGGTTCGGGGAATGGCTCAACCGCAGCCTCAACGCGTTCTCCGAGATCGCGGCGCATACCTGCACCCGCACCCCGCTCAGCGAGGAACTGCAGCGGGCCTTCACCGGTCCGTACGACTCGTGGGCGAACCGCGTCGCGACGACCCACTTCGTTCAGGACATCCCGCTCAGGCCGGGCGACCCCTCGTGGGGCACGATCAAGCAGATCGAAAGCGGCCTCGCCCAGTTCCGAAAGACGCCGACCCTCATCTGCTGGGGCCAGCGCGACTTCGTTTTCCGGCGGGCATTTTTCAATACCTGGCGCAAACACCTGCCCCAGGCCGAGACGCACTCGTTCCCCGAAGCCGGCCATTACCTGCTGGAAGACGTCGGCGAAAAGGTCATCGGCCTGATGCGCGACTTTTTCACCAGAAACCCGGCCTGACCCATGAAGGTCGGCATCATTCGCTGCCAGCAGACGGAAAGCATGTGCCCGGGCTCGGCATGCTTCGTTTTCGCCGCCCGCGGAAAAGGTGCGTTCGAGGAAACCGGCCCCTGCGAGATCGCCGGATTCGTCTCCTGCGGAGGCTGCCCCGGGAAGAACGTCGTTCCCAGGGTGAACATGATGATCGAACGTGGAGTCGATGCCATCGCCTTCGCATCCTGCATGAAGCGCGGCACCCCGATCGGTTTTCCCTGCCCGCACTACGCGGATATCCTCGAAACCGTCGGAAATAACCTCGACAAGCCCGTGAAAATTCTCGATTACACGCACTGACGCGATCGACATAGCAAAGAATATTATATGAATACCGATACCACTCCCGTCAACATGGCAACGTTCGTCCGGCACTGGGCGGAACGGCTTCCGAGCAAGCGGGCGGTGATTTTCCCGCACGGACGCGACGGCGACGGCCGGGTTTCCTACACTCACCTGACGTTCCGCCAACTCGAAGAGGAAAGCAACCGGTACGCGCGCGGCTTTCAGAAGCTGGGCATCCGGCGCGGCATGCGGACGGCGCTGATGCTGACCCCGAGCCTCGAGTTCTTCGCGGTCACCTTCGCCCTGTTCAAACTCGGCGCGGTGGTCGTGCTGATCGACCCGGGCATCGGCATCCACAATCTCGGCAAGTGTCTCGGTGAAGCCGCGCCCGAAGCGTTCATCGGCGTCACGAAGGCGCACGCGGCCCGCAAACTCCTGCGCTGGTCGCCCGCCTCGATCCGCATCTGCGTGACGAAAGGAACACGGCTCTTCTGGGGCGGCCGCACCCTCGCGCAGGTCCGCGACGCCGACGCGACGCCCTTCCCCATCGAAGACATGGGTGACGAGATGGGTGCGATCTTCTTCACGAGCGGCAGCACCGGCATCTCGAAGGGCGCCGTCTACACGCACAACATCCTGTCGCACCAGGTGCGGTTCATCCAATCGCTGTACAACTTCGACGAGCACGACGTCGACCTCGCAACATTCCCCCTGTTCGCACTTCTCGACGTCTGTCTCGGCATGACGGTCGTCGTTCCCGACATGGACGCGACCAAGCCGGCCCTGGCCGACCCGGTGAAGCTGATCGAGGCGATCGAAAACAACGGCGCGACCGTGATGTTCGGCTCGCCCGCTCTCGTCAACGCTCTGAGTCGTTACGGGGAAGCCCACGACATCACGCTTCCGACCCTCCGCACCGTCATTTCCTGCGGCGCGCCGGCTCGTAACGACGTATTGGCCCGCTTTCAGAAGATGCTTCCCGAATCGACCCAGATCCACACGCCCTACGGCGCGACCGAGTCGCTTCCCGTCAGCAGCATCGGCAGCCACGAGATTCTCGGCGAGACGGCCGCCGAAACCGCGCGCGGCGGCGGCACCTGCGTCGGCCGCCCCGTTCCGGCAGTCACCGTCCGCATCATCAGGATCACCGACGATCCGATTCCGGCCTGGTCAGATGACCTCGTTCTGGCGACCGGCGAGATCGGCGAGATCGCCGTGAGCGGCCCGATCGTCACACGCGAGTATTACAAGCGCCCCGAGGCGACGGCGCTGGCGAAGATCCGCGCCGCCGACGGAACGATCTGGCACCGCATGGGCGACTGCGGCCGCATCGACGCGTCAGGCAGGCTCTGGTTCTGCGGCCGGAAGGCACATCGCGTCGAGACCGGCAGCGGCGCCCTCTTCACCATTCCATGCGAGGCCGTATTCAATCAGCATCCGAAGGTGTTCCGCACCGCGCTGGTCGGCATCGGCTCTCGCGGCCGCCAGACTCCCGTCCTCTGCGTCGAGCTCGAAAAGAACGCCGGCATCGCCGATGAAAAGGCACTGGTGGCGGAGTTGCGGGAGCTCGGTGCCGCGCACGAGCACACCCGGGACATCACCCGCATCCTCTTCCACCCTGCCTTTCCGGTGGATGTCCGACACAACGCCAAGATCGGCCGCGAACAGCTTGCCGTCTGGGCCTCGGAGCAGCTCAAGAGCGCGGCCTCGACCTGAGTCTCCGTCGTTGTTGAGGCCACGGCTTTCGGGACATTTTTTTTTACACTGCGCTCATTTTTTTGCGCATCGAGGGTCCAGGTATTTCCGCCTCCCGTTCACCGCACGCCCGCTGTTCATGCGAAAGAATTCTTTTCAGGACCATGAGGGGCATTCCATGGTATACATGATGCAAGAAGTGTATTCCAGAGAGGGCTTTTGTGATTCGGAAATACACGTTCCTTCTGACATCGCTTTTCGCTCTGCTTTGTGCGGCGTTTCCTGCACAGAGCTGTGATGTTACGCACGAGTGGCAGGAAATCCAGTCGCTGCATCGGGCGAATATCCCACCCGACCTTGCATTTCTCGAGTTGAGCATCAAACTCCGATCGGCACTCGCTTCCGAGACGACATTTCCAGATGTGACCGTCGTCTGGCCGGAGGCAGGCGCAACCGATTCTCCCATTCCACTTCCCGACCAGGCCCCCGGCGAATGGACGATACCGTCAGAAATCCGGGATGCAATGGCATCGGACGGGATTGATCCATCCGGTTTCTGGCGTAAAAAAAGTTTTCCTCTGGGCGAAAGCGCCCTTCTCTGTTCGACGCTCGAGCGCGTCATCGGAGGAACGTGGCATCCCTCGGCGATCGTTCCGGCAGCCGGATGGATGTTGCATGTGTCCTGCCCGGAACGCTCCACCACTATCGCCTGGAACAAAGACATTCGCACTCCCGGCATGTATGGGCTTTCACGGCTCGATCGCGCAATCATGCGCGTCTGCCTCAGAAATCCCGTAGGAGACGTTCGTCTGATCGAGGAATACTCGCTCAAGTCGCTTGCCGAGGCACACTTTGCAGATATCGCATCCGGGGGGCGCCAGCTTCTGGGTCTCCTCGTGCAGGCCGGTTTTCCGCCGCTCCTGCGCAGGGAAACCGTCGCCCGGTCAGTTATACTTCCAGCGGTGATCTGCAAACCTCGACACCCGATTCCTCCACCATTTCCACCAAAGGCTGACAGCGCATTGCCGGACTGCACCATAACCTCCCTCCAATTGGTTACACAACAGAACAGTCGCAGAATATAGGAGTAAATATGTTTCAGTTTGTCCATGTCTTCAAAAAGCTCTGTTTCACCTTGTTCCTTGGCATCCTGGCCGTCTCTTTTTCGGGTTGCTTTTACAGGGACTTCGAAGACACGGTAAATCAGGTCGAGAGTAGACTTGAAAGATACCCGATCTCGTCCGATGTCGTCACGACATGCGAGAAGACCATTACACGTATCGCACCTTCGCCTTCAGAGACGGTTCGTCCCCATGAAATTTCAAAATACGCGCAAAACGGCTACGGCAAGTGGACGTATGGCCCGGGCAGCCCGCGTGAAAAGCGGATCGACATCATGCCGGACGGCTACAAGGCCGGTACGGCTTCAGCGAGTCTTCTGCACTTTTTCACCATGACCGACGTTCATGTCACCGACAAGGAATCTCCCGCGCAGTTGATTTACATGACCCTCTTTAACTCCGGAATCGGCAATTTTGGAATTTCGCTTTATTCAGGAATAATGCTGTATACGACCCACGTTCTCGATGCGGCCATACAGACGGTGAACGCCCTTCACCGACAGAAACCGATCGATTTCGGCATTACCCTGGGCGATGTCAGCAACAGCAATCAGTACAACGAACTTCGATGGTATATCGACATCTTCGACGGCAATGTCATCAACCCGGATTCCGGAGCCAAGGATGACCCTGTCCCAGGACCTTACAACGATTATCAGGATGCCTACCAGGCTGCGGGTCTCGACAAGACAATTCCCTGGTACCAGGTAATCGGCAACCACGATCTGCACTGGATAGGCTCGAAACCCGTGAGTTCCTACATCCGGCAGACGTTGATCGGTGAGAATATCCTCAACGTGGGAAACGTGCTGCTGCCCGGCGGACTTGAAAAACGCGATTACTATATGGGTACACTCGACGGAAGGACCCTGCTCGGTGACATTTATGGAGCAGGGCCCGTCGCCAGTTTTTCGACGACTCCGAAGGTTGCGGCCGATCCGAACCGCCGCTCACTTTCAAGAAGCGAGTGGATGGGCGAATTTTTTAATACGTCTTCAAAACCGTCCGGCCACGGTTTCAGCCAGGCCAACGTCGCCAATGGATTCGGCTGCTACAGTTTCGAGCCGAAGTCGGATATGCCGGTCAAGGTTATCGTACTCGACAATACCGTGAACGAAACCACGCCCGGCATCAATTCCAATTATATTTATGGCTATGGAACTCTCGACAGGGAACGGTATGACTGGCTCGTCAGCGAACTCCAGGAGGGCCAGGCGAACAACAAGCTCATGATCATCGCCGCTCACATACCGATAGGCGTCGAACCGCTCGGCTCCTCCACGGGCTGGTGGACCAGCGGCTATGTAACCGATGCGGATGACAGCCTGCTCAAAGAACTCCATAAATATCCGAACCTCATGCTGTGGATATCGGGACATCGCCACCTCAACACGATCAAACCATTCAAGTCACCTGATCCCGCCAGGCCTGAACTCGGCTTCTGGGGTGTCGAAACCGTGTCCCTGAGGGAGTTTCCCCAGCAGTTTCGCACGTTCGAGATCGTCCGCAACAGCGACCGTACGATTTCCATCCTGGCGACCAATGTCGATCCGGCCGTTCAAGAGGGCTCGTTCGCCGCGACATCGCGCTCTTACGCGGTCGCGGCCGGACAGTTGTACGGCCTCGAGCCGGAAGCTTCCCGAAACGCGGAGCTCGTGAAACAATTGTCCCCTGAAATGCAGACGAAGATTCAGAATTACGGAACACCGACAGCAAAGTGACAGACCGCGGATAACGTCAGTTGAGATGTGTTTCTATTAGATGGGCGTGAGAGCGGGACAGATATCGCCAAAGCCGCCAGGGAGGAAAATCAGGTGCTTGTAAAGGGGCCGCTGGGAATTCATTTAGACCTTCGACCGGATTACAACAGCCGAAGCCAACTGAAGGACGCTCTACGGAATGCCTTGGCTCAGGCGATAAACAAAGAGGGAATGGAGCAGTCGAAGCAGAAAATAAGGGTTATGTGCCCTCGCATGCCTGATCTCGGAGCGACGCCGGATCAGATAGCGAAATCCCTGATAGAATGGCTCCCAAGGGCTCATCAGGTTTTCCGGGATGTGTTCGTGAGCAGAAGGATCAACGAGGTCGATGCACCGAACACCCTGGAAGAGATTCTGACGGCGTTGACAAGCTACGGGTCCAGATAATAAATCATACAATATATATATTCTTTACGGCGAGGTCGGGTCGAAGTGTCTGCCATGGTTGTTCCATTGTCTGAAGCGGGGTTGGGAGGGAAAAACAAAAATCCGTCAAGAGGCTGCCGAAATATTGGAGAAATCACCCAGCCAACCGGATTCCAGACAATGCAAAACCTTTGTTAGCGGCCATTTAAGCATTTTTAACCTTCATGGCATCGTTTTTGCTCTTTTTATTTTCCGACATCCACGATGTCGAAAAATAAAGAGAGAACGCATGGAGGTACTTCACCCGATATGAAACGCAGCATGATATCACTTGGCCTGGCAGTTGCCCTGGCATTTGCCCCGACTTTTGCCTACGCGGCCGATCAGAATTCCAATATTCCGAAGAGATCTGACAAGGAACTGAGCCGTGCAACCGACACCCATCGGGCTCGCGAACCCCGTCAACATCTTCGATCGCACGGATCCCGACTACAATACCATCGGTCTCAGTTTCACGGCCGGAAAATACAACGTGTGGGTACAAAGCACGTTCACCTATTACGACTACGACCGGCTGGTTCCGGGAAGCACGCCGGCCAGCCGGGCCGAGATCATCAGCCCGCTCCTGACCGCTCTCGGAACGACCAACGATTCCCCGTATGCATATCCGGGAACGCTCGGCTGGTCGATGGCCCAGATCGAAATTGCTTCCGCCTCGATCGCCTCTTTCCCGGGCGGGGCCGGCGTCATCATGTCCGGCAAATGGCTGGGCGGCAGCAACTATTCTTACTCGCCCACCAGCACGGATCCGACCTCAACGCCTGTCTACATCATCGAAGAAGGAGCGACCTGGTCGTTCAAGCTCCGCGACAAAGCGGAAAACATCGGGACCACGAACGACAGGCTTGCCGCGATATTGGCGACCAACGCTCCGACGCCAAACGACACCGAGGCGGACCCCACCTCCCTGGATTGGGACGGCCCGCCGACGTTCAAGTGGACGGCCCGGCTCGAGCACCCGGTGACGAACGCCGGTATTCTCCAAAGCGCCGATGTGTATCCGAATGATTCGTTTTCCCCAAGCATCGAAATTCCTCAGGCCCTGGAAAAGCGTTTCCTGTCGGTTCCCTCCGATCCGGTGGCGTATGTCCTGGAAGTCGATGTCCTGAGATTCTACAAATACATGACCCGCGTGATCGTTGGAACAGTTCAGACAGGCATCAATCCCGAAACGGGCGCACCGGTCTTCGGACTCAATTATCAGAATACCTGGATTCGCCCCAATATCCAGTTGAAAGCACAAGCGACCATCATCGTTCTCGACAAGACGCCACCGGCGCTCACGCTGCTCGAACCGTATCAGCAGCAGGCGATGCCTGCCATGGGCCTGATCGCCCGCACGACGGGACCGACCGCCGAGAGCACCGTTCTCTGGGGCACCACGGGTGATTCGATTCAATCCCCCGAGGGGAAATCGAATCCTTCCACGCTTCAGTTCGTCGTTGCCGACAACAACCCCTTTGGAAACTATAGTCAAACCAATACATATACCGATTCGCATTCCGGTCTCAGCTGCCGGCACAATGTCTCGAAGCGGGCTGGGACCTTCATCTACCAGACGGCTACCGGCACGAGTCTGAATCCCCAGATCGTCTGGGCGCACCCATCGGCGCCGGAGACATACCGGGACGACAACGACAGCCACGGCGGCTCCTTCCAGATGCAGAATCTGACGGTGCCGAGCACGCTGCTGTCGCAGACCTCTCCGACGGCTGTCTATAACTCCTCGACATTCAGCTATCTGACATACACGATGAATCTCAGTGCCCTGCAGCATTTTTCAAGGGATCCCGCGAACGGAAATGCTTGGTCGGGAAAGGTTCCGATGAATTACGCGAACAATCTGCCATACTATTCAAATCCGACCTACGGCGCCTGGTTCACGGATTCGAGCGGAAACACGATGGTGGCGAGTTGGACGAGTGCCGGCATCATCGTCATCCGCGACAACAAGAAGCCGAACGTGGCGGTCCAAGCCATCGATGACAAGACGCTCACCGCGCGTGTCGTTCCGTTCCTCTCCGGAACGATTCCCGTCGGGTATGACCGAACGAGCGTCGACAAATTCCTCATCGCACCCGAGTATACGCAGATGAACGAAACGACGTCCTGGGGAACGACCGCGATCAACGGCTTCGTTTCGATCGACTGGCCGTGGCGGCCCGGCAGCGGCAATGCACAGTTCACGTTCCAGGGAGCCGGCCTCGACGGCGCACAGGAAATCGGATATGAGCAGGATGTTCCTATCAGTTTCCAGTCGTGCATCAGCGACAATGTCTCCCCTGTCGCGAGCATGACGACAAGCTGGACGATCAGCGGCGGCGCCTTCGATTCGCCGTTGTCGATCCCTTCGAACCCGTGGCGATATCTCTTCCGGCAGGCGGCGACGTATACGATGTCGCTGAGTCTCAATGATACGGCCAGAGGCTGGCCGTCAGATCCTGCCAATCCGTACAGCACGGCGGAGGCTGCCCCGAACGACCGCACCCTGAACATCGTCATTCCGATCTCGGCCACGCGTCTCGACCTGCGCGTCATCGAGAAGCAGATGCGCTGATATGGCTCGGTTCCGCCGAAGGGGTATCTCCCTCATCGAAATCATGCTGGCGACCCTGATCATGGCGTTCGCCATGTTTCCGATCGCCGGCATGATGGGATACGGAATCAAAGGGAATCAGAAGGATTTCCGTGGCATCCAGGCGATTCAACTGGCGGAAGCGAAACTGAACAAGATCATGGTTCTCGATTTCGCCCAACTGCCCAACGGAAGCGAGATCACCACCGATATCACGTCCGGAGCCCAGATTCTCGTTCCGCTCGGATCGGAAACGATCGGTCAGGACGTTTTCGGCGCGGTCCTGACGAGCGAGCTGATCAACAGCGCGTTCGATTATTACTACGTCGATCTGAACAACACGAATCCGTCACCCTACGTCGCAACGGAACCCGCGTCGTGGTTCTTCCGGGCAGCCGACACCCCGCTGAGCCTCACGGGAACGGACCGCCGTCTGCGACGTCTACGGCTGCGGGTGGAATGGCTCGAACCCTGGGGAGTGGTTCGCAACGTCGAGCTGACGACCTACAAAGCGGACCTGAGGGATTGAACGCATGAACACCTCTCGAAACGGGATGGCCCTCGTCATCGTCCTCGTTCTCTGCACCGCCCTGCTGTCGGTGGGCCTCTGGTTCATCAGCGGATTCAGGCATCGTACCGCGATCAACCCCGCCGTATTCGAACGTATCCAGATGGATTTTTTCGCGCAGGGTATCCTCCAAGCTGCGATGCTCAAGTTCAAGAAAATGCCGTCCGAGTTCTATTACGCCTTCCGGGCGAGAAGCATCGACCCCGCATATCTGGACCTGTATTTATGCAAGAACACGGACAGCAAGGATCTCCCTCCCCTGAGCGGAACGATGACCCTTCCCTCCGGCTCATTCGTCGGCAAGCCGGTGACCGTCACCTACAGCACCGACTTCGACATGGTATACAATCAATTATATAATCAGGACGGCATCGTCATTCGCGTGAACATCCAGACCGGAGGCCGGTCACGGCAGGTTTCTCATACCATCAACGTTTTACGCCATCGTCTGTAAATCGAGAGGAGTATCATGCGCCCTCCAAGATCCGGTTTCACCCTGATAGAAGTCATGATTGCAGCCGGCTTGCTCAGCATCTTCTTGATCGGTGTCTTCAATCTGTATCGTTCGGGCTCGAACGTCTTCCGCAGCGGCAACTGGCGGATGGTCACCCAGAAGCAGATGCAGCTCACCCTCCAGCAAATCAGGGAAGATCTCGAACGCGCCAACAACGCCACCTGCTTTCTTCCGACGGGGATCGCTTCCGAGCCCCTGCCGGTATACCTGAGAAGCTCATGCACGGTCCTCGGCTCCGAGCCGACCCAGTTGTCGAGCATCACGCCCTCGCAACTCCTGCTGTATGCCTCCATCACGACCCCGAACACCGAGTCATCCACCATTGCCACGACGAGAGCGAAGGGAACCTGGATGGGCATCGCCTTGTATGGCGGCAGCCAGAACAGCCTCCGATACGTGCGAAAGTCGAATCCGGATACCGAGCCGCCCCAGAGTCCGGACAACATCACGAATTACAAGCCATCGGGCGGCGTCGGTTCGACGGCGAGCTTCACGGGTGCCCTGAACGACGCGATTCACAAGCTGATCGACAATCCCTGTTTTATCGAGGGAGTGTCATCGATCGGCTTCTCCTACCAGCCAGGGGAACGGACGACCGTGACCATTCTTCTCCGAAGTATGAGTCAGATTCCCGGGCAACCGGTTTCGACCGTTGAAGAGCGGGTCACGGCAAAGCTGCTCACCGGCACCAGCGTCGTTCTATTTCCATGAATATTTATTCTCTCCGCTCCGGAGATGCATCGTTTCACATCGACAAAGGGGTATGATCCATGAGCACGACTCCCATCACCGATCGAAGTCTTCAAAACTGCAGGAAAATCCTTGTCACCGGCGGCGGAGGCTTCCTCGGGAAAAGAATCGTCACGTTGCTGCGCGAGCGCGGACTGCCGGTGCGCAGTTTTTCGCGGGGCCGGTATCCGGAACTCGAGCAGATGGGCGTCGAATGCGTGAATGGCGACCTTGCCGATCCGGCCGCCGTCCTCGAGGCGTGTCGGGGGTGCGACCTCGTATTCCACGTCGCCTCGAAGCCCGGCATCTGGGGCTCGTATGACGAGTATTACAAGCCCAACGTCGTCGGCACGACGAATGTCGTCGAGGCCTGCAAGCAGCTTGGCATCCGGCGGCTGGTCTACACCAGTTCGCCGAGCGTCGTCTTCGACGGGAACGACATGGAAAACGCGAACGAGTCCGTTCCATATTCCGATCACTATGAAACCCATTATCCGAAAACGAAGGCGATCGCCGAGAAGCTCGTGCTCGCCGCGAACGGACCGCAGCTCGCCACGGTTTCCCTGCGGCCGCACCTGATCTGGGGGCCCGGAGATAATCACCTGGCGCCCCGTATGGTCGCGGCGGCGAAAGCCGGCCGGCTGATGATGATCGGCGACAACAAGAACAAGGTCGACACGGTCTACGTCGACAATGCCGCCGACGCCCACATCCTCGCGGCGGAGCGGCTCGAGCCGGGTTCGCCCATCGCCGGAAAGGCGTATTTCATCTCGAACGGCGATCCGCGGCCGCTGTGGGACGTCGTGAACATGATGATCGGCGCCGCGGGGCTGCCGCCGCTGACTCGTTCCGTATCACCAACGATTGGCTGGCTGATCGGCGGCGCGATGGAGCTCGTCTACGGGCTTTTCCGGCTGAGCGGTGAGCCACGTCTGACGCGGTTCATGGCGCGCGAGATGTCGACCGCCCACTGGTTCGATCTGACCGCTGCCCGGCGTGACCTCGGCTACGAGCCCCGCGTCAGCATCGAGGAGGGCATGCGTCGTCTCGCGGACTGGATCAAATCAGGAGCGATGAGGGAAGCATGAAAGAGGAAGGCCGAGAAAGCCTTGTATCACTCTGTTTCGGGAATGCGGGAGAGTTCGACGAGGCGGTCGATATAGATTGAGCCGAGCTGGTTCGTCGCCAGGGCACGCTTCACCGGCGGCAGGCGCAGGACGGCGCCGATAAGGGCCGCCATTGCTCGATGGCTGAACTGGATCTGGTTGTCGAAGATGAAGTTCTGGAGTTTGCCGCGTTCGACAGCCATACGGACAACCCGTTCAGCCGTATCCACCGGCGTGATCGGCCCGCGCTCGTGCCTGGACAGGCGCAGTGCACCGTAAGGGCAGCCGCGCACACAGACGCCGCAGCCAAGGCAGAGATCGGCGTTCAGACGGGGCAAGCCGGCCTTCACGGTCCAGGCATTCACGGGACAGAGCTTCGCGCACCGCCCGCAGGCCCGGCACAAGGCTTCCCCCGCCGGTTCGGGCAGGAACGGGGCCGGGTGAACCGGCTTGAGTGTCGAGAACTTCTTGAATCCGACAAGCGCTTCACAGCAGCAGCCGCAGCAATTACAGATGAAGTTCACGCCGGTGCGAACGTTCTCGCCGAACTGGACCAGATGATGCTCGCAGCTCATCTCGACGACGCGCATGGCTTCGTCTTTCGAGATCGCTCGTGCATGCCCATGCCGAACCAACGAGTCTGCGACCATATTCAGCGTTATACAGGTGTCCTGAGGAGCATCACAGGCCTTTCCGACATGTTCCATCTTGTGGCGGCAGTAGCACGTGCCGATACCAATGGCCGTTGCATCGGCAATCATCCGGGAAGTGCGCTCCCAGTCGAGAACCTCGAGGGTAGGCCCCACGGAAAGCGTTCCTTCGTCGACGAAGACCCGCCCGATATGCGTGGTTCCGCCGACGATGAGGTTTTTGACGAACTCGTCTTCGACGTTGACATACTGGTAGAACAGCTCGCTGAGCACCGTCTGATCGAGGTCGTCCCGGACGCGCATCAGGGAGAACTCGAAGAAGCCAGCCATCGGGGGTGGCAGGATGTACACGAGTCCGTCGGGCCCCGGCATATCGACGAGCAGCGCCCGATGAGCCAGTTCCTCCAGCACACCCGCGGCTCCCGTCTCATCCATGTTCCAGCGTCGCGCGGCCGCCGATGCGGTGAAGGGTCTGAGCGGCAGAAGGGAAATCAGTTCAGCCTCACGCTCCGACACGAGCATGCGCAGGATCGCCGCAAGCAGGTCCGACGGCGGCGCACCCTGCGGATGGCGATTCAGGCGCTCGGTCAGACGCGCATAGGCGCCTTTCATCGTATGGTGCGCCATATCCTCTCCGGTATGCAATCTTTCCGTTAGTATACCTCGTCCTTCAACCGTTGACCAGAGCGGAATGCAGTTGCACGACAGGCACGGGAAGGCTATGATGAGGCATCTCAGCGGTAGGAAGCGGCGGAAGGATGCGCATCAAACTCGCGAAGACGGCAGGGTTCTGCATGGGCGTGCAGCGAGCCATCGACATGGCGTTGCGCACGGCCGAAACGGCGAAGGATGGAAAGCCGATCTATACATGCGGTCCCCTGATCCATAATCCGCAGGCCGTAACGGAACTCGAAAGCAAGGGCGTTCGAAGCATCGCCGACTGGCGCCCGGTGACCGAAGGCACGATGATCATCCGCGCCCACGGTATGCCCATCGAAGAGATCGGGGAAATGCGCGCGCGCGGCCTGACGATCGTCGATGCCACGTGCCCGCACGTCGTCTCGAGCCAAAACCGCATCAAAAAAGCATCGGAAGACGGGTATTTCGTCGTCATCGTCGGCGACCCCCGCCATCCCGAAATTCTGAGCCTGCAAAGTTTCGCACCGGGCAACCACCTGGTGATCTCCTCGGTCGAAGAGGTCGGGACCCTCCCGGCTGTGCCGAAAGCGATCGTCATCGCCCAGACAACGTTTCACGAAAAGCAGTATGCCCTGATCGCGAAGGCCGTTTCTGAACGGATTTCCGACTGCCGCATCGTCCAGTCGATCTGCAAGGCGACGTCCAACCGCCAGGCCGAGGTGGAACGTCTTGCAGCCGAGGTTGACGTGATGGTCGTCGTCGGCGGCCGGGACAGTGCGAATACCCGCCGGCTCGCCGAGATCGCCGAAGCGAGGGGCGTCCGCACCGTCCATATCGAGACGGCCGGCGAACTCGACCCTCTCTTTTTCCGGGGCGCGGAAACCGTCGGAGTCACGGCTGGGGCATCGACGCCAGCCTGGATCACCCGGTCAGTGATCGAGCGTCTCGAGACGTTTTCATCCTGACATAAGCCGATTTTGCGTTCCCATTCGTGCCGAGCGTGCCGAAGCACGAGAGGCTTTCACCCCCTTCGACAGGCTCAGGGCGAACGTCTGGCTTACATGCTCCGGGCCTCGAAAGAAGTCGTTTTTTCTATTATAATAAGTATATTATACTTCATTTGAAGCGGCAGACACGCCGGGCTTCTCTTGTGTCGGCGGCAGTTTTCCGGTATACTTGAGATGAAGGGTTCGGATTCATGTCCGAAGGTTGTTTGAATGGTCGGGCCGCCATTCGCTGCGTGCGGATGGCGGCTTTGTCTTGTACCGAGACAACCGCCTCCAGCCCACTGCGTACATCCGCGGATTGACGTGGATGTAGCGGTTTTCTGCATGACGGAGGCTCTCCATGTCTGACCACGATATGAACCATCAGGACCCGAACGAACTCAAATCCAAGTTTATCTTCGCCGTCGTAGCGCTTCTCCTGATCGGAGGCGCGAAGGTGTTCCTCGGCTGGTAGGCATCACGCCCCCGTCCGGTATTCCAGGAGGATGCAGGTCATGTCGTCCGCCTGGGGTTTTCCGGACCGGAAGGCCGTGCAGGCGCGATGCAGCTCACGGCATCGCGACCTGCCGTCGGTCCCCTCGACCCTGGCGAGAAGGGCGGCCAGAGCGGTATAGCCGAGCGGTTCCCCGCCCGTTCCCATGGTTTCAGGGAAACCGTCGGTGAAGAACCAGACGCGGTCACCGGGTTCGAGGCGGGTCTCCTCGCATCGGTAGGCAGCGTTACGTCGCGTTCCGAGCGGGTACCCGAAACCGGTCGATAGCTCGGAAGCCGCCTTCGTCTCCTTTCTGACGAGCATCGGCGGGCAGTGCCCCGCGTTCGCGATCCTGAGCAGCCCGGACTCGACATGGAGCAGCCCGTAGGACATCGACATCATGAGCCGGCGACTCATGGCCGTGAAGATCATCTCGTTGAGCCCTGTCAGCACGCGGGCCGGGTCGGGATCACGCCGGCTCTCCACCGAGACGAATCCCTTCGCCATCGCCATCAGGAGAGCCGAGCCCGCGCCGTGGCCGGCGACGTCGCCGATCAGGATCACGACACGCCCCTCCCCGATATCGAAGTAGTCAAAATAATCACCGCCAAGTTCGGTCGCCGTCTGGCAGATGCCCGTCACGGACGCGCCTCCGGCCAGGAGCGAATCGGCGGGGAACAGACGTTCCTGGAATGCTTTCGCGGTCGAGAGTTCCTCGAGGCGCTCGAGGGCATGGTTGAACGAGACGGTCAGGGAGCCGAATTCGTCCTGATCGAGTATCGGAAGTCTCGTTCTATAGTGCCCATGACGCATCGCGTCGACACCCGAGGTCAACACGGCGACCGGGCGCAGGATCTGTCGCGCAAGCGCCGCGGCGACGCCGAGCGAGAGGAGCAGGCAGAGCGCCCCGCCCCACATCAGGTCCGAGCGAAGTCCGTCCACGGACTCCGTCAGCCGGTCGAGCGGCAGAGCCTGAACGAGCGAGTATTCCGCGAGATCGCGCCCCGGAACGCCGCCGACGAGCCACCTGGCCCCATCGAATAATATTTCCTCATATAAATCAGCACGTCTTGACCGCAGGCGTTCGACGAACCGTTTCAACCAGGGGATGGCATGCGTTCCCTCGGGAATCGTCAAGCCTTTCTGCCAGTCGTGAATCGCGAACACCCGGCTGTGCGGGACGAGGCGCTGGCGGTGGAGGATGTTTTCGCGCAGATACCTGTAGGCGAGATCCCGGGGCGTCCATGTGAGAAAAAACGCGCCGACCGCTCCGCCGGAAGCGTTGAGGATGAAGTTCATGTACATGAACTTGTCCCCGTCGCCGTAATTGAGATGCGACACCTGCCCGCGTGCGCGAATGACACCCGTCATCATCCTTCGTGCCGTCCGGTCATCCAGGATGAGCGAGGCGAAGACGATCTTCTCCTTCTCCTCCTCGCGAATCCCGACGGCCCGGTTGTATCTGCGTATCAACTCTGTTCCGATGGCTTCCAGCAGGGTTTCGCGCTCCCCGCCGTGGTCAGACAGGGCGATCGGCCTGATCATCGTTCCGGTTTTCATGATGACGACAGGGGTGTTTGCCTGCAATTCCATCGACAGCTGGCCAAGCTTCCTCGCGAACCGCTCTCCATCGAACACTTTTCCCGGGAGGTAGCATTCGTCCCGGAGTTTCGTCATGCGGGAAGCGTAGCCCCGACCGAACCGAAGGAAACCGCCTTCGATGGCGCGAAGGCTTTCCTGGAGCTGGCGTCGCCCGGACTCAACGAGGAGATCCCGAGTTTTCTGCAAGTTGTCGTAGCCGATGACGGCCAGACCGGACAACGGAAGTCCCGTCGCCATCGTGAACAGCACCATGAGCCTGAGCCGGAGGGCGATGGGCACTTTCCAGCCGGCCACGAACAGGCCGAAGCTGGCACCGGAAAGAGCCAGAAGCAGCACCACGGACAACGCGATGCTTCGTGAAAGGACGGTATCGCCCCGTTGGGTCACATCGAGAGACGCCTCGCCCCAGAGCCGCCAGTTCATATCGAGAGGAAGCCTCATGAACAACCGATTCTCGCGTATGCACCAGGCGTCTTCGGAGGAGTCCTCGAGCCATGCCAGCGCTTCTCTGCGCCGCTCGCTCTCCGGGGATTCATTGGCTGTCGAGGAGGCACCGAACCGGGAAATACCGAACCTGATTCCCGCTTTTTTGCGGTTTGCCTGCGAAATCAGCAGCTTCTGGAACTGCCACTTGCGTAAGGCCTTACTGTTCATCAGAGCGAGAAGCCCTGTTCGCTTGCCGAACCAGAATCCGAAATACGTGTGGTGGCCCGCCGGATTGACTTCCACCACGCGTTCCAAGATCGGCATCGACGAGAGTTCGAGAAATGGCGGAGCATCGCTGAGGAAGTATGTATATAAACTGATATTTTTCTTCAGGAACGTTTTGTTCACGAACCCGCTGCCATCGTTTCCCATATTCCGGCACAACTGCCGGATCTGGTATGCCGAAACCCCCATCGGAAGCCGGGACGGCCAGATAACCGTTTTTCCGTGATCGACGACGAAGATCTCGAACAGGCCGGGAACAATTCGCTCCAGCCTCTCACACAGGGTCACGGCTGTCTTTCTGGGATCCGGAGAGGCATCAATCCGTTCGCCCAGGCGTTTCAGTTCCCTGTAGGCAAAGGCGGTCTTTTCACTTCTGGCCCGCAGACGCTCCAAGATGTCGCCTGTCCGCCGGGCGACCGCAGCGGCATGAAGATTCCAGTTTCTCTCGTAGGCATGCCTGATTCCCAGATTGATCAGGAAGAGCGGAAACGCGAAGAAAAAGACGCAGACGGCAATCCATCGGGCAAGCCTGATCACGAGAGAACCGCCTTCGGAGTTCACCCGTGCGTCAGGAAACTACCGACCCTCGTCCGGCCCACCATCACCGCCTCCGGCGGCACGGCACGCTTCGGCGAGGTTCGGCGCTGATATAGCCATTGGTATTATTCCAGACAGGACCATGACCCTTCGCTGCAGTTCATTCAGGCCAATGAAAACAAGTTTTCCACCGAAATCCTCGACGATGCGGATCACGATTTCGAGCAGGCAGGAGACACCGAGACTGTTGATGCTGGTGCACGTCGAAAAATCGAGCACCATGCCGCGCGTTCCACGGCAGAGGAGGTCTTCCAGCAGCTGCTGGAGCTGTTGCCCGGTTTCGCCGTCGAGGTATCCGTCGAGCCGGATGATGACGCAGTTCGGCTTGTTTTCAATCGTCAGGATGAGTCCGGGCATTCGGGGTGACCGCCTTTCGGGGGTATCCTAGCATACGCCCGGAGCTACCGCAAACCGGCGGCGGCCGCCCGTCTGGCGAACCAGGAACCGTCGTCGTTCTTCCGCATCAGGATCAGGGCCCCCTTGAATCTCGCCCCCAGGGAGGGCACCGGCTCGTAATCACGGCAGGGTATGCGGAAAACCTCGCCGGTTTCGGACTCGATTTTGAACTCGTCGGCCGCCGAACGTTCCTCGCGCACCCATCCATCCACCTGCCTGATCTGAAGCCTGCCTCCGGCGACCGGGGCCGCCGAGGGGAATACGGTCGGAGAGGAAGCCTCACCGCTCGGCCCCGGAACGCCATTCCAGGCAACGACAACGCAGACAAGGGCGACAAAGACGGTGGCCGCCACCATGATCGTCTGCCGGCTCGTCTCCGGCCCCAGGGGGCCGACAGGGGGATTCGAAGATGGAATCGATTTCTGAAGCACCTTGAACGCGTATGCCGGGGGCGCGGCAGAGCTTTTTTTCGACTCACGATCCATCCGCTCCTGCAGTTCGCTCTCGATCTTCCCGAGGTCCGGTGAAAGCCGGCCGGAACCGGCAAGAAAGGTCATCATCTCACGCCGCGTTTTTCGAATGTTCCCCGCCGCCTCTGCAGGCAGGCGTTTTTCGAGGAGATACAGCCGATACACCCCTTCGGGGTCAGCGTTCGTCTGGAACAGGCATAGGCCGGATTCGAGAAGGTCTTGCGGCGGGTTCGTCTCGAGAAGCTCCGCGAGAGCATCCCTGACGAGGGAAAACTCGACGTGTACGAGGCAGGCGATCCCAAGTTTCTGGTGTTCGACCTGCCTGCTCCGAAGCATCGTCTTCAGCGCCGACACGGCCTGAAGGGGATCGGATCGCTGGAGCACCCGCACGGCGGCAGATTTGATGCGGGATTCCGACGAGGCCAGGAACCGTCCAAGAAGCGGCTCGATGTCGTCCGGAGCGAATTTTCCGAGATACTCGACGGCCGCCGAAACGACGCCGGGATCGGCACCGTTGAGCGCCCGGCGCGCCGAAGGTGCCTGGTTGTCGACCGAGCAACGGATGGCCGCCCGAAACGCGGCCGCAACGAGCGGAGCGGGTGCTTTGTCCATAGAAGACAATATACGAACGATTTCCCTGTTGGCCGTCTCCCTGTCGTCAGGCGAGAGAAGCGCGAGCACCTCGAGGCTGTCGGCGGGCTTTGCAGGCTTTTCTCCGGCGGGACGGCCGGTTGTCCCCGGAGAGGCGCGTTCGTCTTCCGCAGTTCCGGCGACCGGATGCGGGCCCGCCGGTTCGGGTTTCCCGGGCGGTTCCGCGGATTGCGCCAGGAGAGGTTGTTCGTCCGAGGGGGCAGTCGTTCCACCAACGGCTTTCAGGAAGAGGATGCGGGCGGCGCGCGGCATCGGGAGGGCAGAAAGCTCCTGCAGGGCGTTCCACAGTGCAGGGCGTTTCCGAGCACGCTCGATCGTCGCTGTCAACTCGTGATCGAATCCGCGGCCGTCCGCTGCCCGAGCGACGATGTCCTGGGCCAGTCCGGCTGCGGCGCGCCTGTCAATCCACTCCTGGAGGCGATCCCGGTATTTCTGGAAATCTTCCGGTTTCAGGAGCGTGTTTCCGATGGCCCGGCAGGACGCCGCGACCAGGCGCTTGAGCACCTCGGCCCCTTGGGGGGAGGCACGTTCGGACAGCTCATATAACCTGAACGGCGCTTCCAGAGAGGGATTGATCTCGAACAGGGTCCCGTATGCCGTCAGGCGTCTCACGTCGGTCTCGACGGCCATCGCTTTCAACAAAAGCTGCATCACATCTTCGAACCGTGTGTGGAAACAGCAACGCAGACCTTCGAGCCGGCGAGACGGGTCGGCATCGAGAAGCAAGGCTTCCAGGTGGGCGAGCGCCTCGTCGCGGTCGATCTCTGCGAGAGCCCTGACCGCAGCGCCACGAACGCGGGAGCTGCCGGACGTCAGAAGCGCAGGAAGGAGCGGCGGGAGGAGCTCCGGCTTCCGCTGCCTGAGCGTCTCGAGTGCGGCAAGGCAGACGGGGACGTTGTCCTGTGAGACATACGGGATGAGGCCTTCGAGAGCAGTTGCCGGCCAAACCCGCCCGAAGATGCGGATCATGGCAGAGGCGACGAGCGGGTGTCTCTCCCGGGCAAGCCGTTCCGGAGCTTCCCGGGCGAGTTGTTTCCTCGTTTCCGGAGGCAGCCGACCGAGCCATTCCAGGCGTTGCGCCGGACTGCCAGCCCATCCCGTCCATGGCCCTTCTCCTTCAGTCGGCCGGGATTCGGAAACCGTGACCGGAACGGCCGGCCGTCTTTCATACCCCGAGATGATCTGACGAAGGATCTCCCGCGTATCCGCATCGTCCTCACGGGCAGCGATGTCCGCGAGTTCACCGGCTGCCGCGGCTGGAGGAGGATCGAGCAGCATCTGGACCGCGGCCATCCGCCTGATATCGGCAATGGGGCTGTTCAGGTCCAGTCGCCACCAGAATTCCGCGTCCATTCCGACTCCCGATGCCTCCGCTGCAGCCGTCCGATATGTCCGTCTCCGCTCCATGTTACCATAGAACATACTGGCGTCGTGTCGAATGCCGACGGACAGGCCTGATTTATATAAATCTTTTCATATACATATCGGGAGACACCCTTCAGCGCCATGCCAAAAGCTTCGAAGACCGCGAAAACGTCATCGCCGAAATTGCGCTTCCGCCGATTTCTGCCGTGGCTGTTCCTTCTCGTCGCCCTCGCCTGTCTCGGTATCGCCGTCTGGCACTTCTGGCCGCACCGGGTGGCCCCGCCCCGCCCCAAAGCCGGCTGGCCGCCTGAAATCGAGGCGAAGCGACAGACCGAGTCCGAGCGAGGCCTCGTCTATGCCGGTCTTCCGCGACCAGCACAGAAGGACCCGACATTGTCGGTGCTCCGCAACACGGGATATGTCGCAGGATACTCGGATTCCAGGCAGAATCCTCTGTGGGTCGGCTACAGCCTCGAAGGCTCGACGAAAGGCCCTGCCGGGAAACGGCCGTCGAAGTTCGAGACCGATCTTCGCACCCAGAGCAAGGTTCGCCACGATGAGTTCACCTCGACGGGATACGATCGCGGTCATCTCGCACCCAATGCGGGGATCGCCGCCCGTCTGGGCTTCGAGGCCCAGCGAGAGACGTTTTTGCTGTCGAACATCGTCCCCATGGAGCCGGATTTGAACAGGCGCGTCTGGCAGAAACTCGAACGGCTCGAGTCAGATGTCTGGGCGCCCCGGTTCGGCAAGGTGTGGATTCTGACGGGGCCGGTGTTCGATGACGACCGGGAACTGCTCGGTGAAGTGAACGATCGTGACAGGAGCCGTTCGCGAGTCGAGATCCCCGACGCGTTCTACAAGATCGTGATCGACGAGGACGGCCAGGAAGTTCGAGCCCTGCCGTTCCTCATTCCGCAGGCTGTTCGGGGAACCGAAGCACCCCGTCAGTTTCTCACGAGCATCGATCGGATCGAGCAACTCACGGGACTCGATTTTCTGTGGGCTCTCAACGATCCGCACGAAGACGCCATCGAAAAGCTGATTCCGGCAAATACCTGGTAGTATTTATTTCCGTTTCTTTTTCCGGCGTTTTCTGCCTCTCCCGATGCCATCCGGGGGAAGGCCATCTTCGGCGGCCGGCGGCAGGATTCCGCCCAGCCCGCTGGGAACCCATCCCGAGAGACCGCGCGGTCGGGATTTTTTTGCGTGCGTCTCATACGCCGGTTTCGTCATTCGGAGACCCAGTTCGAACTCGTCGGGATCGACGATGCCGGTTCGTCCGACCAGCCTGTTCAGGGCGAAGGCCCTGAAGACGGGAATGCCGGCTGTGCGGGCCTTGTCCGAGATCAAGAGACGCTCTCCATCGCCATATCGCAGCTCGGCGACGTATTCATGCTTCATCGTAAAGATTGAGAAACATCTTCCGATGCGGATTTCGTTGATGTCACCGAACTCGCAGATCATGCGCCTGGTTTTCCAGAATCCCCATCGGGAGTGATACTCGATGGACGATGCTTCGACGTCGAACACGTAGTATTCGTCGATAAGCAGATGCCACAGGCCGAATACGGTGACAATGACCGAAGTACAGTCGAGCAGGATCAGGTACAGAATGCGCGGATTCGCAGCGAGATACCCCCATTCCGCGCTCAGGGCATACCCTGTCGTGACGGCGAAGAACGCGACGACGAGGGCGAGAACGAACGATTCGAACCTGGTCGTCATGTCGACGATCACGCGAAGAGGCTCGGTGGAGCCCATTCCGAGACTGGAAAAATACGTTCCCGTGATGGCTGCCTCGAGTTCGTCGGGTTGCTGCGACTTCGACCTGAGTCCTTCGATCTGCCCCGTCCACCGTTTCGTCGATCCGTCGCCGAGATGATACTCAGGGAACAGAGGGCAGCCCAGGACGTCGGCGAGTTCCCGAGCCCGGGCCCGTTCGCGTTCCAGGATCCGGAACAGGAACTCGGAAGCCCGGACGGGGTCGTATACCGGCAGAACGAGACCATTGTCGAACACCAGAACGATCTGAAGCTCTATATAGTGATAATGATATAACAGGGGCCACCCTTTCTGGGCGCCGCGGATCGAGACCGCGCCGATTTCGTCGAACGAGATATCACGCCGCCGCATGTAGAGGGGCGTCAGTTCCTCGTGCACGATCGTCCGCGCCACCGGATCGATCGTGTAGCCGCTTCTGACGTAGCGGGAGAGAATGCCGGCGAAGATGAAGCCCAGAACGGCATCGGTGGCGAGCCAGGCGGGAACCCATTCGACGCCTTTCATCCGGCAGATCAGCGTGACCGCCATGACGATGCCGCAACCGATGAGGATCCCCTTCAGCAGATTACCCAAAAATGTCCGCTGTTCGATGACGATCGCCGATGAAGCGGGTGCAGGGGGCGCCTCGTCTCGAGGCCCGGGCGGCGGTGATGCCTCGACAGCCGTGTCCGCAATCAGCTCCGGTTGCGAAGCATCCGCATCACCAACGAGCTGTCTGCTCCAGGACTGAATTTTGACGAGAATCCCCGCCATCAGCACGATCATTCCGATGGTGGCCTGCACATCGAAGGCAGGGCCTTCGAGGATGCGGAGAATCGCCGCATACACGGCAAACAGCGTTACACTCCCGACGATAACGATGAAAGCGATCCTGCTGAGTCGGGTGAAGAATTCATGAAGCCCTTCGTGAAAGCCCTCTCCGTTTTGCTTTTTTCGGCTCATCACGACCAGGGCCAGGATCGTTCCGGAACAACCGGTTACAACCAACACCAGCGGCGCGTACAGAAACAGGACGATGCAGAACAGAATGATCGCGCCCACGAGACAGCCCACCGCGGCAATGGTGGAGAGATCTCCAAACAGGTTGAACAGAAGCCCTCCGAAGGAGGGTGCCTCCGGCTCGAAATCGCGCATGATGCGATCTTTCCAACCGGAACGTTTCGCCGTGACGCCTTTGTAATCGCGTTCCACGCGCGGTTCGTCTTCGGCGGGCGGGATCGTCTCGGATTCTTTCGTTCCGGATGGGAGCGGCTGGCCCAGCGAGTCATCATCCTCCTCGGCCGTCATCAGGTAGACGAAGCCCGGAAGAATGATCACGAGAGCAAGAATGAGGATGATTTCCATACCGGTTACAGGCTACCTTCTCCCATCCATTCGCGCAAGAATATCCCGCCGCGCGTCTCGCAAACCAGATTGAACATCCTGTTATATTATTATATCTGCTATTGAATAAAGAACGGCGCGTGGCTCGACGTGAAAAAGGGCGGATCACGGCGAAGAATCGATCGGATGGCCTCGTCGCGACGAAATGTTCCGTCAAGGAAACGCCTGACAAGGCCCCGGTTCCAGCCTCGCGGATGCACGAACTCGAGGTATAGCGGGAGATCTCCGTCGGAAAACGGCCTGACTTCGAGAGCAGCCGCCTCTGCCGCGTACGCGGGGAGGTTGAAAATGGCGAGATTGAGGAAGTCGATCGTCCCGGCGCGGCGGGCCACCCAGTCGAGCGTGCGGCGCGCGGCTGTCTCGTCCTCGGCGGGCGTCCCGAACAGGAGATAGACGTATGTGCCGATCCCTGCCCGATGGAGTTTTTCGAGGATGTCTTCGGCGACGTCGAGCCTGATGCCCTTGCCCAGGGCGTCCAGAACGCCCTGGTCGCCGGATTCGAGGCCGAGCTGGAGCATTGCGCAGCCCGAACGCTTGAGCTCCTCCGCCACGCCGGATTCGGCGAGGAACGGCTCGAACCGGGCGAAGCCGAACCACGGCACTCCCGGGGGGCTCCCGATCAGGGCGTTCATAAATGCCGGGGACAGAGCGTTATCGAGCCAGTGAATCAAGCGCGGTCTCATCCGTTCGGTCATGCCGTGCATACCCTGCAGCAGTTCCCCGTGATCCGCCGGCCGCCAGGCGTTTCCTTCGGCTTTCTCCGGGCAGAAGGAGCAGCGCCGCCAGTAGCAGCCAGACGATGCCGACACGGGAAGAATCACGCCCGGAGAAACGTAGTCGCGCACCGGGAGAAGATCGAACGCGGCAGCTGCCGTTTCAACCGGCGCACGCGCTCCAGGTTCAATACTCGGGCATTTTATATTTTTTATTATATTCATGAGGGCCACCTCGCCCGGCCCCGGCACCAGGTCATCGAACAGGTCGCCGAAGGGCGATCGCCATCCCGGGCGCGACATCCAGGTCGTCACGAGGCCGCCGCCCGCCACCAGCCGAACCCTCGGCGCGATACGGCGGATGAGGCCGGCGAAGGCAAACGCGCTCAGGGCCTGAGAGAGATAGTTGAGGGAAATGCCGATCACCCCAGGATCTTCCACGCGCAGGATCTCTTCGAGGCGCTGCCTGAGGGCCGACACGAAGGGGTCATCGAGGGGCTGTCCGGCGGCCCGGAGCAGGTCGGTGCTCCGCGTCGGCTGGAGACGATCATCGGTCGCGTCGACGAGACCAAGACGGCGTCCGGAACGGCTCCACGGGCCCTTTCCCAGCAGGCGGTCCAGATCGCCGACGATCCGGCGGTAGGTATCGGGATTCTCGAATGCCGTTCCGTCGCGCATCCGGCGCAGATGATCGCAGCGGTCCCTCAAGGCCCGTTTCGTCCAGGTGTCACTCGCCGCAGATGCGGGAAATTCCCGGATCAGCGTCAACTGCCCCTCGAGATTCGCATCCCAGAGGCAGCACCCCACCCCCTCGGCTCGCAGGGCGCCAGCCAACATCGCGATTCCCGCCGGCGGTTCGCAGGCGCGCACCGTGGGCGGATGGATGAGAAGCACCGACGTGGTCGCGGCAGAGTTCATCCGGTGCCGTCCATTCCCGGCTGCGTTGCGGACATGCCGTGCTTCAGCCCCCGCTTCCAGCGTCCCGACCTGTAATACAGCACGCTCACGGACATCGCCACACCGAAGCTGACGACCACAGCCCACCAGATGCCGCTCTGGTGGTGCCACGCCTGCGACAGCGCGAGGGCAAGCGGGAGCCGGATGATCCAGAGGCCGAGCAGCGAAAAGAACGTCGTCGCCATCGTGTCACCGGCACCGTTGATGACGCCGTTGCTAACGAACATCACGGAGAACAGCAGATACCCGATCGAGGTGATCCGCAGGTATTCGCAACCGATATCGATGCTCGCCTGGTCCGACAGGAACGCGCGCATCACGAGGTCGGGCAGAAAAAAAGCGATCAATGCCGCCAGTCCGCCCGACACGAGGCACATCGCCACCCCCGCGCGAAACGCCTGGTCAACCCGGTCGAACAGCCGTGCGCCAATATTCTGGCCGGCGATGCTGGAAACGGCCGTGCCAATGCTCATCGCGGGCATGAACGCCAACTGGTCGATCCGCATGCCCGCCCCGAACGCAGCCGTCACATCCCTGCCGAAGCCGTTCACGAGGCTCACCAGAACGACCATGCCGAACGACACCAACCCCTGCTGGATCATCGAGGGCACCCCGATCTTCAGCAATCTCCAGCCGACGGCGATGTTCGGGGTCAGCAGCCCTCTTCCCGGCATCGCGATATGTCGCCTCGCACGCAGATACAGCCCAAGGGCTATGAGAGCGCCAATCTGCGTTGCCAGTGTCGCAACAGCCGTTCCGTTCAGCCCCATGCGCGGAGCGCCGGCAAGGCCGAAGATCAGAACCGGGTCCAGCACGATCGTCGCGACGACCGACCCGGTCTGGAACCAGAGCGGCGTTTTTGAGTCGCCCACGCCGCGCAGGAGAGCCGTCAGCAGAAACAGGCCGAACATGACCGGTACCGTGAACGACAACAGGCGCAGGTATGGAACGGCCAGGGGAAGCACGTCCGGGGCCGTGCCCATCAGTCGAAGCAGCGGTTCGGCTCCCTCGTGGCCCGCGACGAGACAAACGACCGAGAGGGCAACCGTCAGGGCAACCCCCGTGTCGACGATCACCCCGACTCCGGCATCGTCTTTCGCCCCATAGGCCTGCGCCGCCATCACCGAGGCGGCCATGCCAAGGCCGTTCGCCATCGCCATCATGAGGAACAGCGGCGGGAAGCAGACAGTCACGGCCGCCAACGCCTCGTTTCCGAGATACTTGCCCACCCAGACGGCATTGATGATGTTATACGACGTCTGCAAGAGGCTCCCGGCAAGCATCGGCATGGAAAAGGCGATCAGATGTTTCCAGATGCTGCCGTTCGTCAGATCGACCCCGCGCGCTCCGGCGGCCGCCCGCCCCACGCTTGCGCCGGTCTTTTCCGGCCCGGTTGGTGCCTGCGAAGGCTCCGTTTCCGTCTGCTGTGTCTGCATGTGTCGACTTTCCGAACCGGCGCTCCGATTCAAACGGTGAATATATAATAGTACGCTTACTTCAGGAAATCCCGCCCCATCAGCTGCGCTTCATCGAGAAGCTCGTGGCGCCCGAGCACGTCGCCGTGTTCGTGAAGATCCGGGGCGACGAGCGTCGAGACGACGTTCATGCCCACGGCTTTCAGGGCCCGGGCGTTCAGCTCGAAAGAGACGTCGAACGCGTGCCGTTCCGGGCTGCCCTGGGCGTAGATCATGGCGGCACGTTTCCCGGCGCCGAGCCGATGGGTGAAGTCAGAGTTGAGGAAACTGTAGAACCGGTCGATGAGCGCCTTCGTCTGCGCTGAAACCTGGAAGAAGTAGATCGGCGACCCGATCACGATGCCGGCGGCCCTTGGAATCTCGAGCAGAACCGGCGCAAGGTCGTCGTTGATGACGCAATGGTCATGCGTCCGACAGTATCCGCAGGCCTGGCAGGGCGTCACCTTCATGATGTTGAGATAATGGATCTGTGACTCGCCGCCGGCCTCGGCAACTCCCTTCATGAACCGCTGCATCAGGATGCCCGTGTTCCCGTCCCGTTTCGGACTTCCGACGAATCCATGGATTCGCTGCATGTCACGCCCTCCATTCCGGTATTGGTCGTGGAAGTATACCAGAAGCCGTGACCTGCGACGTCGCATTGTGCGTCGCACGTTTCAGGGCAGCTCATCCCGTCTCGCGCGCCATTCTCCCGCACCCGTCGCAATGAGCATCTGATGCGGCTATTCACCAAAGCCGCCACGTTGGCACAGTCGTTGCTTTACACAGGTTGAACAGCTTCACGCCGTCGCAGGACGGCGTCGTGCGATTTCACTCAGGAGGACACACCCATGGCACGCATCATCGGCATCGATCTCGGCACCTCGAACTCGGCGGCATCCGTCGTCGAAGGCGGCAAGCCGGTCATCATCCCCAGCGCGGAAGGGCTCTCGATCGGCGGCAAGGCGTTTCCCAGCGTCGTCGCGTTCACGAAGGACGGTCAGCGGCTGATCGGCGAGCCGGCCCGGCGTCAGGCAGCGACGAACCCTGACCGCACCATCATGGCGATCAAACGCAAGATGGGCACCAGCCACAAGGTCACGATCGACGGCAAGAACTACACCCCGCAGGAGATCTCGGCAATGATCCTGCAGAAGATCAAGCAGGACGCCGAAGCGTTCCTGAACGACAAGGTCACCGGCGCCGTCATCACCGTTCCCGCGTATTTCGATGACGCGCAGCGCCAGGCGACGAAGGACGCCGGCACGATCGCCGGCCTCGAAGTGAAGCGCATCGTCAACGAGCCCACTGCGGCAGCCCTGGCCTACGGCCTCGACAAGAAGGGCGACGGCAAGATCCTGGTCTTCGATCTGGGCGGCGGCACGCTCGACGTCACGATTCTCGAGATGGGAAGCGGCGTGTTTGAGGTTCTCTCGACGAACGGTGACACTCAGCTCGGCGGCACCGACATGGACAAGGCTCTCATCGATCATGTCATCCGCGATTTCAAGAACCGCGAAGGCATCGACCTGTCGAAGGATTCCCAAGCGCTCATGCGCGTGCGCGACGCAGCCGAGAAAGCCAAGATCGAGCTGTCGACCACCACGACGACGGACATCAACCTGCCCTTCATCACGGCGACGGCCGAAGGACCGAAACACCTGATCATGACGATCACCCGTGCCAAGCTCGAGGAGCTGGTCAGCCCTCTGCTCGACCGGTGCCGCGGCCCCCTCGACAATGCCCTGCGCGATGCAAACCTCACCCGCCAGGGCGTGGATCACATCATCATGGTCGGCGGCCCGACCCGCATGCCCTGCGTCCAGAAGCTGTTGAAAGACCATTTCGGCAAGGAGCCGGAGCGCGGCGTCGACCCGATGGAATGCGTCGCGATGGGCGCCGCTGTCCAGGGCGGCATCCTGCAGGGCGACGTGAAGGACGTGCTGTTACTCGACGTGACTCCGCTCTCGCTCGGCATCGAGACGCTCGGTGGCGTCATGACGAAGCTGATCGACCGCAACACCACCATTCCGACCCGCAAGAGTCAGGTGTTCTCGACCGCCGCCGATAACCAGCCGGCCGTGACCGTTCACGTCCTGCAAGGTGAGCGCGGCATGGCGGGCGACAACAAGTCGCTCGGCCGGTTCGACCTGGTCGGTATTCCGCCCGCGCCGCGCGGCGTTCCCCAGGTCGAGGTCACGTTCGATATAGATGCGAATGGTATCGTGAACGTCTCGGCGAAGGACCTCGGCACCGGGAAGAAGCAGGAAATCACGATCACCGGCGGCTCGGCCCTGCCAAAGCAGGACATCGAACGCATGGTCAAGGAAGCCGAAGCCCATGCGGCCGAGGACGAACGCCGCAAAGCCGCCATCGAGTCGCGAAACAAGGCTGAGACCCTGGTCTACACCACGGAAAAGTCCCTGCGTGAAATGGGCGACAAGATCCCTGCCGCCGAGAAGAGCGAAATCGAAGCGAAGCTCGGCGACCTGAAGAAGGCTCTCGAGGGCGGCGACGCCGAAGTCATCGACAAGGCCGCCGAAGCGCTGACGTCGGCCTCCCACAAGATGGCCGAGCAGATGTACAAGCAGGCCGCCGCGGCCCAAACCGGTGCCGGATGCGGTGGAAACTGCGGACCCAAACCCGGCCCCGAGGCTACTGAAGACGAAAAGGTTGTCGACGCCGAGTTCCGCAAGTCCTGATTTTTTCTCTCAAACGCATGCCGGCCCCGGATCCCCGGGGCCGGCATGTATGTTTCATGCTGCCCGGATATCATCATGAGGGAAGCCACGATTTCGTGGTATCTTGTTCCTGCCACAGCGGCAGAAGCAACCGCATCAACGGACATCGGGTCGAAAGTTTTCATTCCGGGAGGGCAGCATCATGGCAGATACCACGTTTTACATCAAACAACACAAGGAAATGTTCGAGGCGGTTGTCGGATGGGAGAAGGAAAATCGCTACTCCATCATCGACGAGCGGCAGCGCACCCTGGCCTCAGCCACCGAGGCGAGCAGCTGGGTGGCGCGAATGTTCCTCAAGGGGCTGCGCCCCTTCGAGATGGCGGTCTCGGGCTCGAATGGCGAACCACTGATGTTCCTCAAGAGGGAGTTCGCATTCATCCTGCACCGGCTGGAAGTCCGTGACGAGAACAACCGGCCGCTCGGCGCCATTCAACGTAATTTTACGTTTTTTAACCGAGAGTATGTGATCGAGGATGCGGCGCACCGCCCCTTGCTTCACATTTCCGGGCCGGTCTGGTGGCCCTGGACGTTCTATATCATGCAAAATGGCGTCCAGAAGGGAACGATCTCGAAGAAATGGTCGGGTTTCCTCCGGGAATCCTTCACCGATGCGGACAACTTTTCCGTCACCTGCCCGGAACAGTGGGACGGAAATCTCAGGAAACTGCTGATCGCAGCCACTCTTCTGATCGACTTCATCCACTTCGAAAATTGATATATCACGCCATTTTTCATCAGTGACGCGAGGGAGGCATCGCCCTCCCCGGAGTCATCGTCCCTGACGCGAGTCTTGTCATGTGCCGCGCCAGGGTCTGAGCAACCGGCTCTTCCTCGTCTCAGATGTCAGGCGCCGGCTATCGCGGGCAAAATCGTTTTTCAAACCCCGCTGCCGCGGTCAGGGTCGTGAAGCTCGATGGTCAGAGCCCAGGAAAGGGCGATGCGGGCCGTCCAGGTAAGGGCGGCGCAAACCTCCCCGATTCTGTCGGCCTTCTCTCCGTCCTGGCCGCGCAGGGTGACATACCGCTGGAATGCTCTGAACAGCTGGTCTGCTGAAGCAGCCGAGTCACGGACGGTTTTTTGTATGTCTTCCGGTATCGTCGGATCGATGAGGATGTCCTGCGGGTATTTCAGCTCACGGGGATCGATCGCCATGGAAACCTTCCCGTCTTTCGAGCGGCCCCAGACGGCGACGAGTTCGACGGCTTTCGAGAACATGTACCGCATGCCGCGATGGACGAGGCCATGGTCGATCCCTTTCTCCCCGGAGCAGCGGATGATGACGAGGGTCAGGGAGCGGGCCGCCTCGTCGAGCATCGCGCGAAGCTTGTCGGCCGTCCGAAGCGACGGTTCCGGGAGAATGCCGACGGCGACGGCGGCCGCAATCATCGCATTCTGCATTTCTTCCATGAGTATCCCCTCTTCTCAGCGGAATTATCCTTTCCCAATCATTTGTATCACAGATTCGACGTTCGCTCATCCCCCGGCGGAAATATAGCCTATGATTTTTTATAAGGTCAAGATTCGCTTTCTGTCGGTGCTTCCACGTTTTCATCGCCTGCGGGGGCGCGTTTGCGACCATTTGCGCCTGCATCCCGGGATGATATAGACTGATTTTTGGAGCTGCCCGCCATCCCTTTTTTCATCCATCCACGGAGGTATTATGGCGCGACTGCTGATCGTATCGAACAGACTTCCCGTGACGGTGCGTCACGAGCACACCAAGCTTACGGTGTCCCCATCCGCCGGCGGCCTGGCCACGGCGATGAAGGGGCCGCACCGGAACTCCGACGCCCTGTGGGTCGGCTGGCCCGGGGAGCTCGGCCGCATCAACGACGAGCAGACGAAGCAGATCGAACGCGAG
>JAGOCE010000215.1 GCA_017998915.1 Candidatus Ozemibacteraceae bacterium | reverse complement strand
GGCGGACGGTTCCCCGAACGTATCGAGGCCCTTTCCCCGAAGTATCTGCCCAGGCCTGTTCTGAACTGGGTCGGCAGCCGGGCGTCGGGGATCATCACGTTCGACGCCGTGACGGGCGGTGTGCGCCTGCACGGAACTTCGGGCCAGTCGCCGGAGCACACACCGGACAGCAGGGGAAGGCCGTATGCGGAATACTGATCTTCGTCGGGGGCTCACACTCATCGAGTTGATGGTCTGCACGGTGATCATCGGCATTCTCGCAGGAACGGCGCTTCCGCTTTCGCGGAATTTCATCAGGAGCAAGAAGGAGGAAGCCCTGAAAGAGCGGCTTCGCGAACTCCGCCATGCAATCGACCGGTATCATGACGTGATGCTGAAGAGAAATCCCGGGGCGTCCCAGGACGCACTGTATCCGGTAAACCTCGAAGATCTCACGATGGCGCGTGTGCTCAGGCGTATTCCCGTCGATCCGTTCCTGGGCCGACCGGAATGGGGAACATGTTCGACGACGGACGAAGCGGATGCCCTGTTTACCGACGGCCGCAACATTTTCGACGTGCGCTCCCTGGCAACGGCCACGGCGTTCGACGGAACCCCATACTCGACCTGGTGACAAAAAAACCTGATATCCAATTTTTCATCATCGTTCGTATGAAGATTGGTCACCCCTGTTCAATTTTCGCCTCACTCCGCGTTTGAAAATACCATTCCGTGTAATCGATGATTCGATGCCGCTTTCATGGCGTCGCTTCGAGGCGGTGGCGTGCCCTGAACGAGTTGGCATGTCTTATGCTTGATGCGAATTGCGGATTTCAAACGACCTCTTGAAACCGCAGTTCGAAGAGAGCATGGGATGCTCCGGAGTGAAACATGAAATCGATTCTGAACATTGCAGTATATATCGCCGTCATATGTTCTCTCGTCCTGGTTCCCGCAGGACGCGCCTCAGCTTCCGACAACGGAGTCGAAGCGGATATATTGATTGAAGATCTCGAGCCGATCGGCGTTCAAACGCATCGATTCGTCGACCGCGACGGTGAAGTGAAGCTCACGGTCGAATGGCTTCGCCGGCCCGGCGAGTTCGCCGTCACGATCGATTATTACGGGTATCTCACGCAGGAAGGCCGCGTGAACTGCTTCCTCGATCTCAACGGCACCAGACGCGAGTTCATCACCCTCCGCGAAAGCTTTGCTGATCGGCACCAGCGGATAAGAATCCTTTCGTTCCACCCGACGGTCACGCGCGGCAACGCGCGTAGCCTGAAAAAGCTGACATCCGACGAAGTCGTCGATTACCTGCTCTTCACGAACGCCCCATATTATCCGCAGTTCGGCACCGTGAACATCGAGATGAAGTTTTTCTCACACGGCCGATGGGACGGCGACGGCAACAACAATAACGAGAACTATAGAATCAGCTTTCCCTGCCCCATCAAAGTTCAGGCCGATGACCACTTCTGACGCTCTGAAGGATCTATCGGTTCATCGATAGAAGAGCCGCTGGATGACGTGAAGAAGCTCCTGAATGTAAGCCGATCTGTCAGGCGTTTCGCGCGGATCGATGGAAACGGGAAGATCAGGAATGGGTATTGAACTGCCGGGGTGCTGCCAGAACAGAGCCCCGGCTTTGTTTTCATCGCCTGAGGCCATCGTTCCGATCGGGATGACGCGGCTGCCGGCGGCTTTTTCAAACGCCTCCCGGCGCGCGGGTTCGATACCGAGTATCAGTTCGTATTCGCCTGCCGAGCCGAAGAGGAAGCCTTCGGGGGGCAGCCTGTTTTGATTGCAGAATTCCTGAACATCGGAATGGACAATCCCGGGATCCGTGCGTGCGGTGATGGAATGGCCGGGGTTCACCTTCAGGAGGGTCAGCAGGGTATTTCTGTAACCGTCGCTGGTGTCCATTGCGAGGGCGAGATCGTCGCGAATTGTTGAAACGAGTTCGCGGCGTGATGCGAGTTTGAAACGAAAGCCGGGTGATAGGAAAGCGAGATTGCCTGAGCCGAAGGGGCCGGTTGCGTAGAGATGAAGATCGCTGGCGCCTGTTTTACGGAGGACCGGACGTGCGGTGCATGTTCCGATCGCGTTGCCGACATACCTCCAGTCGGCGGAGCGGGACAGGTCGCCGCCGATAAGACTGGCGCCACTTTCCGCAAGGGCATCGCCGACACCCTTCATGAGGCGTTCGCAGAAATCGTCTGAACGGTTGTCGGGTACGGAAACGACCTGGAGGAACCATTGCGGGTCGGCTCCGACGGCGAGAAGGTCGCTGATGGTCGCGATGACGAGGTTCCAGCCGAGCGTCTCCGGGTCAGAGGAGGGGAAGCCGTCCTCCCCGGCACTGAATTCGTCGATGGTGATCGCCAGCTTGCTCTCGCCCATCGTGACGATCTCGGCGTCGCTCTCGAACAGGCCGTTGAGCTGGTCCCTGTGGCGTGGAAATGCATGGACCAGACTTTTGATTCTCTGGAATTCGTCCATATCCGCCTTCCTTCCGTTCACGCCGGCCCGATCAGGGGCAGGCTTTTTTGAAGCACCCGTATCGACGCGGGGAGGAATCCCCGCGGATCACCGTCATACTCGACTTCTCCGGCTTCACCCCATTCGAGGATGTCGACCTGGCGCGCGAACGTCGGCTTGAACAGCCGGGGCAGGGTGCCGGAATAGGCCCTCGGAACGAGTGAGCACAACCTTCGTCTGGAAATTCCCGCCAGCGGGACCACATACATGAAGCCGTCGTTGGGTTCGATCGGCAGATCGAGTTTTATGCCAGATGCAACGAGGCGGCCCTTGCCGACGAAGAGATTATACATGTTATGATATATATATTCGACGCCGTCCAGACGCACCCGCATGGTCGGGGGACGGAACCGGACGATCGACATGACGAGCGAGATCAGCGTTCCGCCGAGATCGCCGAAACGCTTTCGCAAACCCGTGTTCGCTCCGCGCGCGACGGCGGCACCCAGTCCGAAATTCGCACAGCAGGAAAACAGTCGGACATGCTCGGGCCCGCCCTGCTCGAGAGAATGGGAGATCCGACAGACGTCAATCAGGCGGGGTCTGCCCGAAACGAGCAGGTCCATAGCCGCCTCGAGATCGAGGGGAATGCCGTGGTTGCGGCAGAAATCGGGGCTCGTGCCGGTGTACAGCACGCCGAACGTAACGCTGGTCTTTTCCGATCCCGGTTCGAACAGACCGTTGAGGACATCGTTGATGGTCCCGTCACCACCGACGGCGACAACCGTGCCAAAGCCGTTTCGGACTGCCCGTCGAGCCAAGTCGGACGTGTCGCCATGCTTTTCGGTCAGTGCGAAGTCGAAATCTGCCCCACGACGTTTCAGACCTTCGAATATGGCAGGCCATACATATCGTGACCGAAACGATCGAGACGACGGATTCATCACGAGAAAGATCCGTGAGGTTCCGATCAGGCTCATGATCGAATGCGGTTTCTAACGATACAGGCCCATCCGCTCGTACAGGCGGGTGGGCTTGCCCTTGTTCCAGGTCGGAACGAGTTTCTCGGTCAGGTGGCGGGGCAGGGGAGTCGTCTTCAGGCCGCTTTCCTGGAGCGCCCGGTGGATCGAAGCGGCTTCGGTAGCGCAGAGCCACGAGGTTCCGGGCTGGCGGAAAAAGCTTCGCATCCGGGCGAAGATCGTCTTGAAATCCTCCTGTTGTACGTTGCCGAATGAGACGTTCAGGAACTCGCAAGGCTGGACTTCGCCGTTGGCGTTCAGGTAGAACCGGTCGATGCCGCCCGCGGTGCAGCCGAAATGGTTCGGCGACTCCTCGTATACCTGCACCGACGCAGAGGTCGCATCGGCGAACTCGTTCGGAGCGTTGTGAAGCAGATGGAACGTTCGAAGCCGCCGGATCGCATCGCGCGCCTTGATCATCTCGTCCTGCTTTCCCAGCCATGCTCCGGCGGATTTCCCGTGAATGACCTGGACGAAGGAACAGCGCCATTCCTGGGCGATCCGCATGATGCGATCGAGGCCGCCATTCTCGACAAGTTCCGAGGAGGGACAGCTGTTGAGAGCGACCGTGATGCCGGCCTCGTTGAACATGCGGGCCGCCTCGCGGGCATTGTCGAACGAACCGGGAATGCCCGTGAACCGGTCGCAGTCGGCCGGTTCAGGCGTATGGAGGGAAATCATCACACCGTAGACACCCGCTTCCCTCATCTGGCGCGCCTTCTCGGGGGTAAGGAGATGGCCGGTGGTGTTGACCCAGATCTCCCGTTTCCCGTCGAACGCAGACAGCAGGTCGAGAAGACGGTCGAATTTGAGAAGAGGTTCGCCACCCTCGATGTCGAACATCGTCACGCCGATCTCCTCCATGCCCCGCACGGCCTTCTTCATGATCTCCATGTCGAGGTCCGCACCCGTGTCGTTCCGCTGGTAGCAGTGAGGACACTTGTAGCCGCACGCTTTGGTCATCGAGAAGACGACGGTCGCAGGGCCTGGGTCGGAGCGAATGAACTTTCCGATCGTCTCCCAGAATCCGGGCGTGGGATATGCAGGAATATAGAGTTCGAGCTTGTACGTGTCACCGACCTGAACGACCTTATTTGGAACCACGACCTTCAGCAGCAATATAAGTCGATATATCAGCCGGATGAAATCACCCGCGGCAAGGGTGCCCTTCAGCACATCGAGGGCATACCGGCAGAAAACGTGGATCATCAAGCGGATATAGAAGACCCCTTTCGGGAATCCAGTCAGAAATCGGGGCTGTGTCATGGCGATCTCCTCACGAAAGATACCCGTTCATGCGCCACCAACGAACCGTCTTTCGGACCGCCCGCGGCAGGGGGGTGAAATCATCGAATCCAAACGTCTCCCTGATAAGCCGCGTCGCCGTCACGTTGCTCGCGCCGAACATATACAGTCTCGCGCGGGTGAGGAGCGGCGGGGAGGCGGCCCCGAAACACGTCCAAAGAATTTCAAGCACCATGGCGAGAGGATACAGCAATGCCGGTGGAAACGTCAGGGGTTTTCGCCGGCCCATCGCACGGCAGAAAAGGTCCCAGTATTCATCCATCAGCGGCGCGTCGGGAGGCCCGGCGTTGTAGACGTGAACTCCTGACTGTTGCCGCTCGGCCACGCGCAGGACCATGCGGGCAAGGTCTTCGACATAGACGACGTGGAACCGGTTCGTCTTCGAGCCTGGAAGGACCGGCAGGCCGTCCTGCACCGAACGGCAGTATTCGTATGGCCCTGCATGGAACTCGCGCGGACCGAACACCCAGACAGGCCTCAGCACCGTGAGATCGATGCCGCGAAGAGCCGCCTTCTGACGCAGCATCTGTTCGGCGAGGGTCTTGGTGAGCCGGTAATGGTTCATCGCCGATGGAAGGAGCGACTCGAACGGGTAGGGACAGACAGGTTTATACGGCTCGTTTTCGTCCTTGGCCTTGGGGCAGTCTTCCTCGCCCATGACGGCGATGCTGCTGAGAAAGATCATGCGGGTTCCCGAATTCATCGATTCGATCAGGTTCATTGCCGCTTCGACATTCGCTTCGAAAAACGTGGAATATCCGCCCCAGTCCGTCGCCTTCGCGGCAGCGTGCACGATCAGGTCGAAGTCTTTGACGGCCGACACTGTGAACGCCCGGTCCCGCAAATCGCCTTCGCTGATCTTCACGTCATATCGGCCGAGAAACGTCCGCGACGACGACGCCCGCACGATCGCGGAAACTCGATGGCCGGCCCGGCAGAACATCCTGACGAGGTGGCTCCCGATGAATCCGGCTGCGCCTGTGATAAGAACGTTCATCGCCTGGTCTCCCCTTCGACGGTCGTCGGTGCTTCGCGGTGCGCTTGCTTTTTTCTGCCATGACGCCGTGGTTCCCAAGGCAGGCTGAGGGTGATCAGCACCGGCACGAGCAGCATGTTCGCGGCGAAGCACAGGGCCATTGTCACCACCGTGTAGACGCCGAGCTGGTAGATCGGCTTGATGGTGCTGAAGGACAGCGTCAGGAAGGAGAGCGCGATCATCGACGCTGCCAGGAACATTGAAACCCCAGCCGAGTAGATGACGGTGCGCGTGCTCTTCACGACGTGTCGGATTTTGTTATAAGCATTGATATATCTCACGACGAAATGGATCGTATCGTCGATCCCGATGCCAAGCGCCACGGCTGCGACCATGGTGGTTCCCATGTTCAGCGACTCGCCGAGGATGCTCATGAGGCCGTAAACACCAAAGATGGGAAGAAGATTGGCCAGGAACGCGATGACGGTGAGCCGGACGGAGCGAATGATGAAGAACGCGGCGGAAAACAGGACGATGATTTCCCAAAACGTTCCCTCGAACTGGGAAACGGCCATGTCGTCCGCGGAGTTTACGCAGCGCAGATACGTTCCTCCGACCTTGTATGCCGCTCCGGGTGGGCATTCCCGTTCGAGAAACCCGAGAATGCCCTTGTGAATCGCAACGAAACTCGCGGAGTTGATGTGGCTGGTCCTGACGAAGATCAGCGTCTTGTTCACGGCGTCGTTGACGTAATACCGGTTCAGGTCGGGATTCGCATCGTGGACGACCATCCCGATCTGGGCGACCGTCTTACGGTCTTCATACCAGCGGGGTACGGGCCTGTCCGCGAATGCGCCGTATCCTTCGTTCAGCAGGTCGAGCCAGGTGATCACCTTGTCGACACCCTTCATGTTCTCGACCGTTGCCTTGAACGTCTCGAGGAAACCGAGAACCCGGGCGGAACCAGCGCCGTCGGTCTCGGGCACCGAGAGCTCGACAACGATGGGATACTGCCCGCCGACGGTCCTGTTCACGAAATCGACGGCTCGGGTCATGGGCGATGATTTCATATAGTACTGATAATAGTCGGTCTGGACTTCCATCCGCGCGATCAGCAGCCCTGAAAACAGGAACACGACGCCGACGGCCAGAATGAGCGGACGGAACCGGACCGTCGCGAACCGCAGCAGAAATTTGAACCGGCGGGCAAAGCGGGGATGGGGACGGTGCCTGATCAGTTTCAGAAGCGGATAGGTCACGAAGAGGGCGGTCCAGCCGGCGAAGAAGGTGCCGAG
>JAGOCE010000214.1 GCA_017998915.1 Candidatus Ozemibacteraceae bacterium | reverse complement strand
ATGCTGCTCGGCACCGACAAGACATACCGCAACAACCTCTATCTCAACGTGCAGGGGATCATCTCGCACATCTCAGACATGAAGACCAAAACCCCCTACCAGCTCGAACCAACCGAGGTCATGACGTCGCTGCAGCTGAAGAAGGGGTTCAAGAGCGAAACATTCTTCATCGAGTTCAACGGATTGGGAAACCTGACAACCGGCGAATACGTGCTGACTCCGCAAATGTCGCTCCAGCGCGGCGACTTCCTCAAGTTCGTCGGCGGCGTCCACGTGAACGGCAAATCGACCGACGCCCTCGGCCCCGTCGGCCAGTTCGACGAGAACAACACGCCTTTCCTCGAAACCCAGATCATCTTCTGACACTCAAAAAAGGGCCAAAAGCTGAATCACAGAGCCCACAGAGGGCACGGAGATTTCACGGAGAAAACCGGGGATAACCGCTCAACATCTAGACACTTAGAGCCAATCCGCAGATAACGCAGATTCCTTAGATGGAAAACTTCCCACCCAAAGCAAGTCCCAATGCCCTGGCAATTTGCCGTCTCAATAATGCCCTTCCTCTGTGGCTATCTCAGTGCCCTCCGTGCTCTCCGTGATGAGGCTTTTTTCCCGGCTTGTACGTGAGGGTGAAATGGCGTATCGTGTGAAACGTCATGAAACGCCTTCGCGAATCGTTCGGAACGGCCGTCGCCGGCCTGTGGCTGGCGATGATCCTGCTCTTGCCTGTCTTCGTCGCGTGGCCGGGCGGGGCGGTTATCTCGGCAGCTTCCGATGCGCCGCCAGTGAAGGCCAGCCTGCGATTTTCCCATAAAACCCACAGCGAGCAGCGGATCCGGTGCGAACGATGCCATCGCGTCGTCGCAGGTGCGGTTCTGCCGGACGACGTTCCGTCGGGATTCGCGCCGTTGCGTCCGTCGCGCATCGTGCCGGGAGCACCGCCTCCGATGCCTGGCTCTGCGCCCGTGATCGTCCAGGCTGCCGAGGACCCGCCGTCGTTTGGTCGGCCCCCCGAGAAAATCTGCCTCAAATGCCATTTCGCCGCCCGCGAGAAAAGCGACTGCGGCTTGTGCCATCTCGGAAAACCGGCCAGGACCGAGCGTGATCGGACTCGGCTCGAACACGGTGTCTCGTTCTCGCACACCGCCCACGCGAAGAACGACTGCATTGTCTGCCACCCCCTCGTCGAGGGCTGGGACTCGCTCGACGGCGCCCACTGCCGGACATCGATGGAATCCTGCCTCGAGTGCCACGACGGATTGCACGCGAAGAAAAACTGCACGATGTGCCACAGCCCGACCCCCTGGCCGACCGATCACGTTCGAAACTACGAGAAAAAACACGGCATTGCGTATCGCAACGATCCTCAGCGGTGCAGCATGTGCCATACCGACTCGAGTTGCGTCGCCTGCCACAGTCGCCGTCCGCGCGATCACACCCTCGCCTGGGTCAAGCGCCGCCACGGCATCGCTGCCCAGACCAACCCCGACAAGTGCGCCGCCTGCCACAGCGACAAAAGCGTCTGCCGCCGCTGTCACCCCGACTGGTGACCCCCTCCGCCGGCGCTATATATCACATGCAGTATATGTTGGCCCGTGCGTATCCCGAGCGCATTGCGATGCGCCCCAACAGGTGAACGGTCGAACCCCTGCGATCGTAGGTGCAGGTTTCAAACCCTCCCTGACAGCCATTCGTAGATTCAGATGTCTCGGTTGGCGTCTTCCATGCCGAGGCGTTTGAGCCAGTTGGTCAGGGTCTGGTAGTTCTTGAAACCCAACAGGTCGGCGGCTTCGGTTTTGTTGCCCCGCGTGTGTTTCATGGCACGGTCGAGATACTGCCGGGAAACGTCGTCGAGAAGCTCTTCGAGCCGCCAGGAGCCGTCGAGGGGGCGGTCGAGGATCGACGTCCGGACCTGCTCCGGAAAGGCGAGAATCGAGCGCCGCAGGTCTTCCCCGCTGATCCGGTCGTGGTCCGACCAGAGCATGGCCCGCGTCAACACGTTTTCGAGCTCACGCACGTTGCCGGGCCAGGGGTGGCTCTTGAGGAGGTTTTTCGCATCGGGGGACAGGTGCTTTTTCGTCATCCCGAACCTCCCAGCGAGCTTGGCAAACACGTATTCGGCAATAGGCAGAATGTCCTCTTCACGCTCCCGGAGCGGCGGAATCGTGATGACCATCACGGCCAGCCGGTAAAACAGGTCCTCGCGGAACCGCCCTTCTTTCACCTCGGCCATCAGATTGCGGTTGGTGGCCGCGATCACGCGGACGTTCACCTTCTCGGCCTTCGTCGCTCCAACGGGCTGGATTTCGCCTTCCTGCAGCACGCGCAGAAGCTTGGTCTGCGTCGCCAGGGGCAGCTCCCCAACCTCGTCGAGGAAGATCGTCCCTCCGTCCGCCGCCTTGAACCGGCCTGCCTTGTCGCGGTCGGCGCCGGTGAAGGCGCCCTTCTTGAACCCGAACAGTTCCGACTCCACGAGGTTTTCCGGAAGAGCCCCGCAGTTGAAGACGACCAGCGGATTGTCCTTGCGGGGGCTTGCGTCCCGGATGGCGGAGGCGAAGAGTTCCTTGCCGACGCCCGACTCTCCCAGCAGCAGGACGGTGGCGTCGCGCTGGGCCGCCAACTGGGCCAGGCGGATGGCTTCCTTGGTCTTCGGGCTGCGGTGCTTGATCTCCTCGAAGCTCGGGGCGCTGATCAGTCGTGCGCCGAGCGCCTGGTCGGTCGTCCGGATCAGTTCTGGCAGGAAGTCGGCGGAAATCTCGAACGGAACGTCGACCGATTCCACCGCGAAGGTCGTCTCTTTCTTCTTTCGCACGTCTTCCGGGAATCGCGTTTCGATCAGATCTCCCTTGAAGCGGGTCTTGGCGATGAGCACCCAGACGGCGATCATCGGGGCCGTTCCGGAGCTGAGATGGTAGGTCAGGTCGACGGGGCCGCTCTGCCCCTCGAGAACCTTTCGCACTGTGTCCTGTGCGAAGGGGAAGATCTCTGAGAACTGCGTCGGGCTGGTGAGCACGCATTCATGGATCGTTACCCGCGCGACCTTCATGCTCTCGAGCCGTTCTTTCACCTTCTGGAAAAAGGGGCGTGTGTAGACCTTGCCGAAATTCGTGCCGTTCTTTTTCACCTCCCGCGTCGTATCGACGTTCGCCAGCAGGTGAACCTCGTGGAACTTCCTGGCCTTGATGGCCCGTGCGAGCTCAGATGAGTTGAGATCCGCGCTGAGCAGCTCCCCTTCACCCAGCCAGCTGAAAAGAACCCGCCGTGCTTCCTTCGGATTGGCCATCTCGAATCCCCAGAAAAAAGTTTATTTCAATATACACAATTTTATCTCCCAGCCAACCCTCTCGCCGGACTTTTCCGATTGGTGACAGGCCTCATCATCTGCATGGGCGGGTTTCGCGTCGATTCATAACGGCTCTGCGGTGAGCCTGTCGAGATCATACATGTTGACGTTACTACATTTATGTAGTAATATTATTCCATGAACGGAAACGAACTGTTTAAACGGCTCAAGAAGCTTGGCAGGGAACGTGGCGTTTCCGTATTTTTCGACTGCGCGCGTGGCAAGGGAAGCCACGGGACGGTGTATTACGGAACGCGCCGCACGTCGATGAAAGACCGCACGAAAGAGATCGGCGAAGGTTTGCTGTGCGCGATGCTCGCCGATCTCGGGTTGACCAAGCGCGACATTCTGGGCTGAGGGCAGGAGGGAATCATGAGCAGGCTGAGTTTTCCGATCACCGTGAGAAAAGACGAAACCGGGTTCTACCTGGTGAAGTTCATCGATATTCCGTTCGCGGCAACCGACGGCCGAACGATTCAGGAGGCGCTTTCCGAGGCCGTCGATTGTCTCGATGAAGCCCTGGCGGCGATCATCAAGAATGGTGAATCCGTTCCGGTTCCGTCGAAGAAGACGCTTCATATGATTTCCCCAACCGCCCTGATTGCCGCGAAGACGGCGTTGTATATCGCATGGAAGGAAAGCGGCCTGAGCTGTCTTGCCCTTTCCAAGCGTCTTGGAATAGGCCTCATCCTTCTTCAGCGCATGCTTGACCCGAAACATCGAACCCACATCGGAAGCATCGAAGCCGTCTTGAAAACGCTCGGTTCCCGTCTCATCGTCGATTTTGCCAAGGCCGCCTGACCCTTTCCACCGGAAGGATCATGGTGAGATGTACCGGCTCTTTTCGCAGCCATGACTCGATGAATCCCGGCGTGAGCCGAGGTTCAGGGCGCGATCGAATCGGAAGAAGGATTGTGGCTGGCGGCCAGTCGGCGGGCGTGGTCGGGAGAAGTATTGGCATAGCAGTACAGACAGCCGTGAGGGCATGTGTTATAACTGCCGATATCTTTGCTGGTGATGCAGCCGCAGGCTTTTCGCTGGCCTTTGTCCTTCATGGAAGGGCGGTCACTCTCGAAGCCATTGAGCGTCGGCTGGGCTGGTATGTAGCCGAGATGTTGCTGTAAAACCTTGTCTTCGGGAAAAAGTCGATGCAGAAGTTCGTCATCGATGCATCGGCCGTGTCGGATTCCGACGGATGAGAGGTCCAGTGCTTCGGCGCAGGAAACGACGTCGATGCCAAGGTTTCTTCCGATCTCCGCAAGCCCCGTCGCGGCCGCGATCATGTCGCTTTCGTTCCATTCGCGGAAGGGAATGCCTGATTTCTTCAGGTTGTTTACGACCTTCCGATACTCGGCGATGTCGGCGAAGCTGAAGACGAGCCGGCGGGTCTTGCCCCGGAGTTGTTCCCCGACGGCCCGCACGCGGGCGAGAAGGCCGTCGATGCCGAGACCGTCGAGGAGCAGCAGCGGGTCGGCGCGCCAGATGACTCGGTCGGGGCCGACGAGGTCGGTGAATCTCGAAAATGTCTCCAGCCGCTCAGCAAGAGGGGGAACGCCGGGCTCGAGGCCTTCCGCGACGTAATCGTTGAGCGTGAAGGTTAGATGCCAGCCCATGTGGGCGAAGGCGTCGAGATGCGCGAGCAGGGGGCGGGGGTTCTTCGACCAGAAGACGATGGCCCGGGCCCGCTCGAATGAGACCCACTGGCTCTGCTGATTGAACGGGTTGACCCACCGGACCCAGCCGGCCAGGAAACGCCGGGCGAACCACTCCGCGTAAAAGGCGGGCAGATCCGTCGACCGGCTCGCGGAGATGATGACGGGTGCCACTGCCTGCCGCGGCCCTTCGGGCGTTTCGATGGTGACGTGATCGCGGTTCTCGCTCTTCATGGGAATCATCCTTGCGACAGTATAAACCCGTTGCGGGTTTTGATGGAGAAGGTTTTGTCCCGCCTGAGACAGCCGCTGATACAGATGTTCAGCCTGTCGCTCCAGGCAGGCCAGGGAAAACCCTGTCTTGTCGAGAAAAATCGGTGGGTGATATACTCGATCTGGAAATGACAGCGACTTGTTCGAGGTTTTCTGATATCCGACGGGAACCAGTGCCTACTTCTTCAGGTCGAGGTATGGTTGCCGGATTTTATGCGGGAATGGGAGGCGAAGGGAAATGGCCGGAAGAATAATGATCGTTGATGACACCCCCATGATTCGAGCCATGCTGCGTGATCTCCTCGAAGAGGTAGGCTATGAGGTCGTGGCAGAAGTCGGAACAGGAGAAGAAGCCGTCAAACGCTATCCGGAACTGAAGCCGGACCTTCTGACGATGGATCTGTGCATGCCCGACATGGATGGCATGGAGGCCATGACCAAGATCCTGGCGATCGATCCCGAGGCCACCATCATCATTTCCTCATCCATGGGATGGTCGTCTTCCATGACGGCAGCCATCAAGGCCGGCGCGAAGGATTTTCTCATCAAGCCTGTCCAGCCGGACCATTTTCTCAAAGTCGTCAAGGCGCACCTCGATAAAAAACTGGGCAAAGGCTGACGAATGGCCAACCCCTACAGTTGTAGGGGCGGATCATGATCCTGGCTATTGGAAGCCGTGCTGAAAATGTTCGGCTCCCGCCTCAGCGTTGATTTTGCGACGGCCGCCTGACATCGCCCCCGTTCGCCGGACCTCATTTGAAGCCTGTCCGGTGGTGATTGTTAATGATTGTCTGTAGCAAATGCCCTCCCGGCTGAATTCAGGCGTCACCTGCCTGTATTGAGTTACAATCTGTCATCGAGATGTTGTCCGAGCGCCCTCGAGAAGAGGGCCACTTTCAGTGCGAGAGTCACGGAGAATGCAACATGAGCGAGACGTATTCGGGAATGCCGTCAGCGGAGCTGGCGAATGCGGTGAAGAAAGAGGCGGCGGGGCTGTTTCCGGAGTGCCTGAAACTGCTGGGCGATTCAATCGCCGTCGAATCTTACACCGGGCGGGAGCGGGGGCAGGCCGACCTGCTGCTCGCGTATTTCGATTCGTGTGGAATCCCGGCGTGCCGGCTTCCCCGGGGGGGAGTGCTTGCCCTGGTCGTTCCGCCTGACATGAAGCCCGATATGGGGACGCTTGGGGATTCGGCGCGCCTCGACCGTATACGGAAGACTATTGAAACCGCGAAGGCCGCCGGGATGCCGGTGATGGCGTATGACGGCCACATGGACGTCGTCGAGGCGGGCGACCTAGCCGCGTGGAGCGTGCCGCCGTTCGCGATGACGCGGCGGGATGGGAAGCTGTTCGGCCGAGGCACGTGTGACATGAAGGGCGCCGTGGCGGCCATGGCTGTCTCGCTCGTGCTGAGCGCCAGGCTCTCGGCAGTGTTTCCCCTGCGTCAGGCGGTTGTCGGCTGTTTCGTGACCGAGGAGGAGGGCGCGGAAGGCCTTGCTCTGGCCGAGATCATCCGCGACCTCGGCATCCGGCCTGACTGGGTGTTGCTCGGCGAGCCGTCCCAGCTCGAGATCGCTCGTGGCCAGCGCGGGAAGATGCAGTTCGTCATCCGCGCCCGCGGCCGGCGGGCCCACACGTCGGTTCCGGAAGTGGGCGACAACGCCGCCTACAAACTCGCCAGGGCCGCTATCGAGGTCGGGGCCCTCGACCGCGAGGAATACGCCCGCGTCGGTCCCTCACCGGAACGGGTGCTGGAACGGTCGACGCTCGTGGTCACGACGCTCCGCACCGAGCCGTTCACGACCAGCAGTGTTCCCGAGGGCGCCGCGGCCGACGTCACGGTCAGGCTCGCG
>JAGOCE010000213.1 GCA_017998915.1 Candidatus Ozemibacteraceae bacterium | reverse complement strand
GCTCAAGATCCGGTTCATGATGGACGCCCGCGGCACCAAGGGGTTCACCCGCAAGCTGATGGGCCAGGATTTCGTCCAGGAGCTGGTCAGCTACCCGAACGTCGAGGTCAAGGTGTTCAACCCGGTCCATGAAAACCTCGTCACGTTCGTGCTTGACCCGCGCAAGATCATGGCCAGCAACCACGACAAGATCCTCGTGGTGGACGGCGAATACTCGGTCGTGGGCGGCCGCAACATCTCGAGCCACTACTTCGTCGATCCCGAAGACATGCCCACGGCGTATCGCGACTGCGACGTCGTCGTCCGCAGCACCGAAGTGGCCGATCAGCTCGACAAGGCATTCGATGAAGAGTTCGCCGAGCGCAAGCAGACGAACATCGTGGCCGACCTGTGGGGAAACATCGATGTCATGAGCAAGGAGCTAGAGCTCGCGTTCGCGGCGATGGGCGCTCACATCTCCGGCAGCGTCTTCACGGCGGCCCAGAATATCGACAAACGCAGGGCCAAAGCCCTCGAGGAGTATCGCGGCGAACTGGCCGAATACAAGCATCTGAAGGGGTTCTCCGGCTTCGAACCGTTCGCTGGTTCGCATGAAGCGCCGGTCAAGATCATCGACAAGCATTCGCTCGCCGGCCCCCGCAACGACATTACCGACTGCCTCATCAAGTTCATCGACGGATCGCGCTCCGAGATCGTCATCCAGAACCCCTACGTCGTTCTCTCCGACCGCATGATGGCGGCCCTCAAGCGCGCCAGCGCACGCCGCGTCCGCATCATCGTCCATACCAACAGCCCGGTCTCGACCGACAGCTTGGCGACCCAGGCGATGTTCTACGCCGACTGGAAGAACATCCTCAAGAGCCTCCCGACGGCGCGCATCTTCACCTTTGCCGCCCAGCGGAAGCTTCACGCCAAGAACTTCGTGTTCGACGGCAAGGTTTCGGTCGTCGGCACCTACAATCTCGACTCGCTGAGCGAGGAAGTGAACTCGGAAGTCGTCGCGGCCATCAAGTCACGCCCCTTCTCCGCCGAACTGCGGGCTGGCATCATGTCTGACATCTCGGTTTCGAAGGAGTACAGGATCGAGATCGACAGGAACGGCGACGCGAAGGCCGTCTTCGGCCCGGACGACCTGCCCGGCAAGAAGATGTGGCTGATGAAGGCTCTCTCGAAGCTCACCTTCCTGAAATCGGTGATCTGACGACTCGCTCATCACTCGCAGGCCCCGGAAGACCCCGGGGCCTGCGGCCTTTTCCGGGCATTTCCGACGCCATCTGCCGACAGCGGGTTTCGCCGGAATTCGATTTGTGTTATACAAGGCGCGATTTCCGATGGGAGGTCTGCCGCCATGGGTGAAGGGCATTTCACGCTGATCGCTGGGCCGATGTATTCGGGGAAGACATCGGAACTGATTTCGTTCGTCGAGATTTACACGCTCGGGCGAAAGCCCGTAAAAGTATTCAAGCCCGTTCTCGACGATCGGTATGGAAAGGCCTGCATCGTTTCTCACACCCAGGCGAAGGTCGATGCAATTCCTGTCCCATCTTCCAGGGAAATACCCGGATTCATCACCGGTGAGGAGCGTGCGGTTTTCGTCGATGAAGTCCAGTTTTTCGATCCCGCCTTGTCTGATGTTCTCCTCGATTTGACCCGCCGGGGCATCGATGTTTTCTGTTCCGGCCTGGATCTGAATTTCAAGAATCAGCCCTTCGAGACGACCATGATCCTGATGGCCCACGCCGACACGATCGTGAAGAAGAAGGCTGTATGCCACCGGTGCGGCGAATACGAAGGCACGATCTCCCATAAAACCGTCAAGAACGACCAGGAGATCGATGTAGGCGGCTTCGAGAAGTACATCGCCGCCTGCCGCGCCTGTTATCGCGACCTGAACCGGAACCCGCACGGAGAGCATCTTCCCGAGTGATAGGCAACCAGATCAGTTATCACGGCCACTGAATCACAGAACTCACGGATGGCCCAGAGATCCCACGAAGGGATGAATACCTCTCTTTGAAACCTCTGTGACCATGATGTTCTCTGGGATTCACGCTCGTTCTTAACGAGCGCGAGTATATTCTCATGCTCCTGCCCTTCGTGAACAGTCTTCCGATGGAGACAGGAAGGCCAAAATCGGATACACTGAGGCAATCGAACATCATCCGGAGGATTCCCGATGACTCTGTCGTGCCTGGCATGCCTGTTTCTGATGCTTTCCGCCCCACCCGCCCTCGCCGCGCCCACCGCTTCACGAACGTGGGCCATTCCTGCTCCTCTGGAAGTTCAGTTGAACAGGATTGGGGCAGGCCAATGCATTTGGGTCATCCCGAACGATCCCGCCTCCATTCCGGCGACCATCGTTCTTCTGCGGAAGCGCGACAGCGCATGGGAAATCGCCCGTCCCCCCTTCCCTGCCGTCATCGGGCGAAACGGCATGGCCCCGGAAAGCGAGAAGCGCGAAGGAGACGGCCGCACGCCGTCCGGCATCTTCCCGCTCGGATTCGCATTCGGCTACGCATCGACCCTGGACATCCGATGGCGGTACCGTCCGTCAAGCCCAGACGACGTATGGATCGACGATCCCGAAGCCCCCGACTACAATACTCTTGCGAGGAAAAGCCATACGAAGGCAAAATCCTTCGAGTATTTGAGGCGATCGGACGATCTGTACAAGCTGGGGCTCGTCGTCGAATACAACACGGCTCCGGTGGTTCCGAACCACGGAAGTGCGATTTTCATGCACCTCTGGAAGGATCAGGCCACCGGCACGGCGGGCTGTGTCGCCATGGCGGAATCTTCCATGCTCAGCCTGCTCGCCTGGCTCAATCCAGACGTCCGCGTGTACGTCGCGATTTTTCCATCCGAAGAGCCGGCTGCGAACGGCGCGCCAAGGCTCAAACCATGAACATCAGCGCGATTCTTCCGAGCAGGGAAATCGCGAATCCCCAGGAACAGACGGTATACAGCAGATACCATCCCGGCGTCGCCGCCTTCAGCACATCGATCGAATCGACGTAGACCACCTCGCAGGCGGTTCCGCCGGTATCCGTGCGGGTCGTGCTGCTGCAACGCCAGAACTCGTAGTTGTTCGAACCCTGGTAGTCGCACAGCAAGCCCCGAAGACGCACCTGGTCGCCCTTTCTGATCGTCGCGATCTTTCGGCGGGTAGCCGGGTCTTTCGTGATCAGGTGATTGTTCGCGATGTGGGCATGGCTGAACGTCACGCCGGCTGGGTATTCCCAGTTGATGCACCATGAGCTGCTCCACATCTTCACCCGGTGGTAGTCGTGAATTTTCAGGTTGTCGCCCCAGATCACGCCCAGATCGAGGGTATCGACCGAGTCGGCAGTGTGGTAGATGTCCCACCAGGCGTTGATGTCGTTGTGGTCGACCACCAGGCCCCACAGCTCGTATTCCGCGACCGGCCGAACCCGGTAATGCACCCCACGATAATCGAACTTGAACTCCTTGCGGGTGGTCGGCGATTGAGCGGGTTCCTGGAAGAGAGCCGGCAGGATCGCTTCTTTCGGAGGAAGGGCGCCCTTTTTCCATCCGGAGGCAATCCAGCCACACAAGGTCACGACCAGCAGCCAGAAGAAAACCTTTTCCAGCGTCTCGCGTGCAGGCATCGTGTTTCTCCAGTCGTGTTTCGCGGGAAACGGCGTTCAGGTTCCTCCCAGCCCCACTGATAACGAACAAAGAACTATATATTAATATATATAGCCCATCGTTTCGTTCGAGCTCAGACGGCGCCTATATCCTTGCGGTAGTGGATATTCCTGAGCGCCAGCTTCCCGATATCGCCGTAGGCGAGGCGGCGAGCGTCGGAGAGTGTTTCACCGACGGCGGAGACGGTGATGAGCCTGCCGGTGCGGAACACCCACTCCCCCGATGGGCCAATCTCGTTCGACGAATGATAGATCGTCGAATCTTTCACGTCTTCCATCTTGAGGATCTCGGGAAGCGCCTCGTCGTCGTTCGGGTAGCCGGCGCGGGCGAGCACGACCGATACGGCGCTGTGCTTGCCGAACGCCACTTCCGAGCCGGTCGAGTCGAGCCGGCCAAGGGCGCAGTCCATCAGCAGAGTGGCCAGGTTGCCGCGGAACCGGGCGAGAATACTCTGGGTTTCGGGGTCGCCGAGGCGTGCGTTGAACTCGAGCACTTTCGGCCCCGTCGCCGTCAGCATGAGCTGGAACGAGAGAAAACCGCGGTACATCAGCTTGTCGGCCTGCATGCCCGCGACGGCTGGGATAACGATGCGCTGCCGGATGCGTTCTTCAAGTTCGGGCGTGAGGTCGGGCGACGGGCTGACCGCGCCGAGACCGCCGGTGGTCGGCCCTTCTTCGTTGTCGTGGGCGCGTTTGTAGTCGCGGCAAGAGCTGAACGACACCCACTGGTTGCCGTCGGTGAGAATCGTGTAGGAGCACTCGACGCCCTTGACGCGCTCCTGGAGGATGATCGGCGGGCCGAAACTTTTGAACAATCGGTGAGCGGCTTCTTTCGCCTCCTCGACGGAGTTCACGACGGAAACGCCCGTACCGCGGGAGAAGCCGTCGCACTTGACGACGCGCACCCAGGGGTTTTCGTCGAGGAAGCGTTCGGCCTCGCGCGGGTTCGCGACGACCTGGGTCATCGGCGAGGGAATATTGTGTTTCACCATGAAGGCAGCGGCAAACGCTTTGCTGGTCTCTATCCGGCCGGCGTCGGCGGCTGGGCCGATGACGGGAATGCCCGCCCTGACGAGCGCATCGACGGTGCCTTCGGTCACGTATCGCGACGAGCCGATCACGGCCAGCTCGACGTTGTCGCGCGCGAACTGGACGAGCTCGGCGTTCCCCCTGAAAGGCTGGCACGCGGCGATATCCCGCATTCCGGCATTTCCCGGGCAGGCGAAAATCTTCAGGACCGACGGGGAATGCGAAAGAGAGTGGACCAGAGCATGTTCCCGCGCTCCGGAACCCAATACGAGAATCTTCACGGCACAGCCTCCACAACCGGTCCTCTGATCACCGGCGCCAAATGGTACTACAGGTCAGCCTCCAAGTCAATTCCACAGCGGCTTTTGCAATTTTCGGAAATCACCACAGAGACACAAAGCCTTCCCACCTCGATGTATCTTTCGTCGTATTTCGTATCTTTGTGGTGAAACGCTCTTCGTATCTCGTCGGTGAATGTTTCGTTTTTTCAACACATCTGCGGATGGGTTCAAAGAAAAACCCCGCCTCGGAAGGCGGGGTTTTTCTTCAGAATGTATATCGATTACTTTGCTTTGTTCTTCAGAGCGTTATACTGGTCGGAATAGACCTTGAGTTCTTCGTAGACTTTCTTCGCTTCGTCGTACTGCTTGTTTTCGACCAATTTGTTGTATTTGAGATAGGTTTCGTAATACTGCTTCTCGACGGTCTGGATGTCACCGCTGACCGAAACCTCGACGTTCGCGGTCGGGGTCATACCGGTGCCGAGCTGGCCACCCGAGTTGATGCCGAGACTCTGGCCTTCGCCGAAGGTGATGCCGGAACCTTCACCCGAGGTGTTCGACGCTTCGGTCGTGAAGGTCTTGCCCCGGTTGAAGATGTTGATCTTCTTTCCCTTGAAGATGCCCTGGACCCACTTGGCGACCTTGCTGCCAACCACGCCACCGACAATGCCGCCGATGATGGGCCCAATGATCGGGATCGGCGACAGGACAGCCATGCCGATGGTGGAGCCGATGGAGGAGCCAATCAGGTCGACCGGGTCGATCTGACGAAGGGCCTTGCCGAGATTGAACTGGCCACTCTTGATGTCACCGGCGAGCGAGGAACCGATCTGGCCGCCAGCCGAGCCCATCATGACCGGAACGACCGCTCCGACGAGAGCACCGACCGGACCGGGAAGGAACGCGCGAACGACCGAGGCGGTGAACTGGCCACCCGCGGCGCCCAGGGCCGAGCCCACGACGCTGCCGGCGAACTCGACCGACGCGACAGCCTTGGCGGCTTTTCCGAACGAAGGCTTTTCACCTCTGATCACCTGGAGGGCCAGGTTGGTGCCGACAGCGACGGTCGTCGTCACGGCGAGGTTGGTGAACGAGAAGCTGCTCTTGAGCGACTGCTTGGCGTTCTGGGTGCCTTCAGCCACGCCCTTCTGCAGCTTGCCCGAGAAGGAATCGGCATACTGAACGTCGGCCTGGGGCTGAAGTGTGCCTTCCTGCTCCTTGGCGGGATCCTTCTTGTCACCCTTCTTCATGAGACCGACCTTCTGTGCCAGCGCCACGATTCGGGCGCGGATGGCATCGATGATGACCTTCATCTTGGTCTTGATGGCGTCGACAATCGTCTTCAGCTTGGAAACGAGCGCGTCGCCCTTCCCGTTCATCGGCATCTGGCCGGCCTGCACGCCGAGTTCATTGAGCCCAACGCCGAGCTGCTGCTCGAACGAGGGATCAGCGGGGAGGCCACGCTCGGCATACCAGTTGTTAACCTGGCCTTTGTAAGACTGCACGCCCTCGTTGACCACCGACTTGGTGTTGCCGAGGATCGCCTTGATGCGCTCGCCGATGGTCATCGCTTCCATGTTGGAGGGGGCGATCTTGTTGTAGAGCGGGGTCGCCGTCGTCTCGATCTGTTTCAGCGCAGACTCGATCGTACTGAGGTTGGTCTTGAGCATGCCGATCTCGGGAACGCTGTTCATCACGGACGAAAGATCGACCTTCGATCCGGCCGGGATCTGCGTGACGGTCGTTCCCTGCTGCGCGTAGGCCCCAAACGTCGAAGCCACGAACATCAGCACGGTGAAAAGGGAAACCAGCCTTACCCTGGATCTGCTTCGAAACATCATATACTACCTCCATTCCCTGTAGGAGCGGTTTTACAACGGTGAGCGGTACAACATTAGCTACAATTATAGGAACGGATCATCAAAGCGTCAATGCTCCGTTGCCGGACAGCCTGACGATTTCGCGGCGTCAGGTGGGCGGATGCAGGCGTTTCGGAAGGAGCGACATCGCTTCGGCGAGGGTCGGCAGGGCCGCCCGACCGCCGAGCGCCCGGCATTTGAGGGCTGCGACGGCCGCGGCAAAGCCGAGACAGGTCTGGGTCGGCCAGTGTTTCATCAAGGCGTAGATCAGGCCACCGTGGAAGGCATCGCCGCAGCCGGTCGTATC
>JAGOCE010000212.1 GCA_017998915.1 Candidatus Ozemibacteraceae bacterium | reverse complement strand
GACCTGCTACTCGGCCGCTTTTAGCGTCTCGCTTCCCGTCGACTCAACTACGAAAACCGCTTCACCACGGAGGCTCAGAGGCACAGAGCTGAAAGAGAGCTTTTCTCTGTGTCTTTGCGGCTCTGTGGTGCGTTGTCGTCCTGTTTTTCAGCAATGGACGAAGGCGGTCAGCGGGTTTTTGCGAGGATGGTCTGACGCCAGGCTCTTCCGCCGAAGGAGCGGGTGAAATCGATCAGCTTGTTCTGATGCCGGGCGATATTCACATCGACCAGCTCCACCTTCGTCTCGGCAGAGGTAAGCCCGGAAGCAAGCAGGTCGAAAATCCCGTTCACCTCTGAATATTCGAGCTCATGAGCGATTTCGTAGGCATCTTCGAGTGTTTTGAAATCATCCGGGGAACAGCTGTCGATCCGTCGACTCATCTCGACAAGCTTGTTCCAGATTGTCTGGTCAGCGTTCGAGGATACGGTGTCAGACGAAAGCTCGGCAACCGCGCGCCGGAGGACAGCTGCATGGTCAGCTTCGTCATTTTTCAGATCGCCCCAAAACTTGGCGATGGCGGGTTCATGGGCAAACAAATCAGCCAGTGTTTCGTACAATCTGGCGGCTTTCATCTCTATCTCGATCGCGAGGGCGAAAACATCCGCGACGGTTCTGGGAGTGCTCGGCACGGTCATGGAGGCAGCTCATTTCTCTGTTTTTCCGGAGATCGTCTCTTCGTGAACGTGATATGACCTTCCGGACAGGCGTCATGCTACACCAGCCGGCGGTTGAACACAAATCTCCGTGGTATGGGGAACTCGTCGTTGCCTTGTGGGCGGGTTACGGCTATCATGTCGGAAAATAGGGAACCTGCACGGCCGTTCGCGGGATCGTCGCATCGGCTCTGCCGGCTCACAGACCTGACCACAGGAGGAGACTCGTGAACGAGGAACTCGGCCCGACCCCGCTGGGGAAGTTCGTGATGTTCGTTTTTATACTCGGCTGTATTTTTGCTGCAGCCGTTTCCTTCTCGCCGTCGCTCAAGCAGATGATCTTCCCGGCGTCGACAACCACAACGGCCGGCCAGGGAAACGCGCAGGCGCAGGGCACCCCTGACTCCGCCGGCACTTCTTCCGGCCAGAGCGGGGCGGCTCCGTCGGGCGAAGCGATCGAAGCCCCCGACACGAAGGGCATCACCACGGTCCAGGAATACAAATACATTCCGCAGGAGAAGCTTCCGCCGGTCAAAGGCGTCTCCAGCTACGAATGGGACGAACAGAAAAAGATCGTCGAGTTCCCGATCAACGTCTGGATCGGCTGGCTCCCGATCGTCGCCGCCAACCACGGGTTCGCCCCGAATGAAGAGAGCGTCTTCTTCAAGAAATACGGCTTCAAGGTCAATCTCAAGCTGATCGACGACCCGGTCGTGGCCCGCGACGCGTACGCCGCCGGCAAGAGCCACGTGCTGTGGGGAACGCTCGACATGATGTGCCTGTTCGCGGGCGAGCTGATGAAAGACAGCCGAACGGCGCCTCGCATCTTCCAGCAGATCGACTGGTCGAACGGCGGCGACGGCATCGTCGTGCGCGGGAACATCCGTTCCGTGAAGGACCTCGACGGCAAGACCGTCGTCTTCGCGCAGAACAGCCCGTCCCAGTATCTCATCCATAACCTGCTCATCACCGCCGGACTGACGCCACAGCGCATCAAGACCCGCTTCACATCGACGGCGTTCGAGGCTGCCGCGGCGTTCGTCTCCGACAAGACGATCGACGCCTGCGTCAGCTGGGCGCCAGACATCTACAACATTCCGGAAAAGGTGACGGGCACGCGCATTCTCACGACCACGGCCGAAGCAAACCGGCTCATCACCGACGTCTGGGCAGTCCGGGCCGACTTTGCCAAGGATCACCCGGACATCGTGAAGGGTCTCGTCACCGGCATCTTCGAGGGGATGGCGATGGTCAAGAACCCGACCCAGAAGGCCCAGGCCTTTCAGTGGATGGCCGACGGCTACGGCATGAAGGTCGACGACGTCAAGACGATGGAGAACGACGCGTTCGTCACGAATTTCGGCATGAACAAAGAGTTCTTCACGAACCGCAACAATCCGACCAACTTCGAGCGTACCTGGAGCAACATCACGCTCGTCTACCGCGAACTCGGCGTTCTCGCGACTCCGGTGCGGTTCGACGAGGTGATGGACTTCTCGATTCTCCAAGACCTCGAAAAGGAAGGCGCCTTCAAGGATCAGCTGGACGTGCCGGCTTCCCGCTTCGTGCCAACATCCTACAAGAAGGTCTCCGCCGAGGCCCCGGTGCTCACCCAAACCGTGCGCATCAACTTCTACCCCAACTCCGCGAACGTGTATGAGCCGGAACACGATGAGTTCGGCCAGCCGGTCGCAAACACGCTCTACGACCCGTCCGTCGACGCGACGCTCGAGAAGATCGCCCGCATGGTCGGCCAGTATGAGCGCGCGACCGTTGCGATCGTCGGCCACACCGACTCCTCGATGAAGGGCAAGGTTCCGGAAAAGGCCGTGAAGGAGCTTTCGGAAGACCGCTCGAAGTCGGTTCGCGACGCGTTGATCCGCAAGTACAAGTTCCCGCTCAACAAGTTCGTCGTGGCAGGCAAAGGCTGGGACCTTCCGGCAGACGAAAACGACGCGCTGAATCACGCCCTCAACCGCCGCGTCGAGGTCCAGGTTTTCACACCCGAGCAGTAAGCATTATCCGAAAGGAGAGGTCATAGTATGTTCACCAGGTTGATGAATCTCATTCGAGGCTTTTTCGGTCTATTCATCTCGGGGCTCGAAGCCCAGAATCCGCATGCGCTGATCGAGGTTGAAAAAGAGAACCTCCGCAAGCAGATCTCCCGCTTCAACGAGCAGCTCGCCAACCAGGCGGCGTTCCTCGAGAGGTTGATCAGGCAGGTCAAAAACCTCACCCAGAAAGAGAAGGAACTCACCGCGAAGATCACCGCGAATCTCAAGGCAGGCAACCGCGCCGTCGCCGGCCAGCTTGCTCTCCAGCTCCAGACCGTCAAGCAGCAGCTCGACGAGAACCAGCAGCAGCTTCAGCTCCAGGAAAAGGCATTCAAGGATCTCGAGCGCGCCCGCGACGTTTCCGTCCGTGAAGCCCAGCAGAAGATCGAGAAGCTCCAGGCGATGGTCTCCGAGACCGAGATGCTCGAGGCCCAGGCCGAGCTCTCCGAGATGGCCAAGGGCATGATCAACAGCATCGGCGGAACCGGCGACACGATCGCCCGCGTTTCCGAGCTCGTCCAGGAGCGCCGTGACAAGGCCGCCGGCCGCGCCCGCGTCTCGACCGGCCAGATCGACACGTCGGGCATCCAGCTCAAGGAGAACGAGCAGGCAGCCCTCGGCGAGCAGGCCCTTGCCGAGTTCGCCTCCGTCTACGGCATCGATTCGGCATCCGGAGAAGCAGCTCCCGCCGCACCCGTCACCGAAGCCCCGCCGCCGACCCCCGAGAAGGAACTGGGACCCCGCGCCTGAGCGCATTCTCCATTCCACACCCGCACAACAAATATTGATTCAAATATATTGGAGGATATCTATGAAACTGTTCCGTTTCGCAGCGGCTGCGATGATCGGTTTTGCGCTGCAGACCGGCGCGTTCGCACAGGAAGCCCCGGCTCCGGCCGGCGCGGCCCCCGCCAAGCCGGCGGTCGAAGCCCCGGACACGAAGGGTGTCACGACGGTCCAGGAATACAAGTATGTTCCGCAGGAGAAGCTCCCCCCGGTCAAGGGAACGTCTGCCTACAAATGGGATGAGAAGGAAAAGACCGTCGTTTTCCCGATCAACGTCTGGATCGGCTGGCTCCCGATCGTGGCTGCCAACCACGGTTTTGCCCCGAACGAAGAGAGCGTCTTTTTCAAGAAATTCGGTTTCAAGGTCGACCTGAAGCTGATCGATGACCCGGTCGCAGCCCGGGACGCGTATGCCGCCGGCACCAGCCACGTGCTGTGGGGCACGCTCGACATGATCGCCCTGTTCGCCCCCGAACTGATGAAAGACAGCCGTACCGCGCCCCGCATCTTCCAGCAGGTCGACTGGTCGAACGGCGGCGACGGCATCGTCGTCCGCTCCGGCATCCGCAGCGTCGCCGACCTCAAGGGCAAGACGGTCGTCTTCGCCCAGAACAGCCCCTCCCAGTATTTCATCAGCAATCTCCTGATCAACGGCGGCCTCCAGCTGAGCGACATCACCCCGAAATACACCGCCACCGCGTTCGAAGCGGCCGCGGCATTCGTCTCGGACAAGAGTATCGACGCCTGCGTCAGCTGGGCGCCCGACATCTACAACATTCCCGAGAAGGTCGCCGGCACCCGGATCCTGACGACCACCAGCGAAGCCAACAAGCTGATCGCCGACGTATGGGCCGTGCGCGCCGACTTCGCTCGCGACAAGCCCGAGATCGTGAAGGGTCTCGTGGCCGGCATCTTTGAGGGCATGGACCTGCTGAAGAATCCCACCTTCAAGGCACAGGCGTTCCAGTGGATGGCCGACGGCTACGGCATGAAGATCGACGATGTGAAGGGCATGCAGAACGACGCCCACTCGACGAACTTCGCCGAGAACGTCGAGTTTTTCATGAACGCCAACAACCCGACCAGCTTCGAGCGCACCTGGAAGAACATCAACTCGGTCTACCAGCTCGCCGGCAAGGTCGAAAGTCCGGTCACCTTCGACCAGCTCATGGACTTCTCGATCATCCAGACGCTCCAGCAGGAAGGCACGTTCAAGCACCACAAGGACGAGTACATCAGCAGCTTCGTCCCCACCAGCTACAAGAAAGTGTCGGCGGAAGCCCCGATCGTCACCCAGACGGTGCGCATCAGCTTCTACCCGAACTCCTCGAACCTGTACGAGCCGCAGCACGATGACATCGGCCGCCCTCTGCCCAACACGCTGTATGATCCGAACATCGAGACGACGATGGAAAAGATCGGCCGCCTCGTCGGAGCCTACGAGCGCGCCGTCATCGCGATCGTCGGCCACACCGACGGATCGATGAAAGGCAAGGTTCCGGAAGAGGTCGTGAAGGAACTCAGCAGCGAGCGTGCAAACGCCGTCAAGCAGGCTCTCGTGAACAAGTTCAAGTTCGATCCGAACAAGTTCGTCGTCGAGGGCAAGGGCTGGGAAGAGCCGGCAGACGCAGCGGATGCGCAGAACCATGCGCTCAACCGCCGCGTCGAGGTCTCGGTGTATTCCCCGGAAGGCAATTGATCACACGTGATTCGGGCGCGCACGAACGTGCGCGCCCGAATCACGCCAAGGCGGAGGGTGCGAGATGACAGCAGGGCGGGACACGACGACACAGGGCGGCGCGCCGAAGGAGTTCCTGAAAATCCGCGAGCCGGTTTCGATCGCGCAGAGCGCGATGCTCGGCGTGCTTCCGATCTGTTTCATCCTGCTCGTCTGGACGATCGCGACCTGGGGAAAGATGGACATCGTCTACCTCCCCGAAGGAGAACTCGACACCGGCACGCCGGTTCCCGAAGTCGGTCGCCTCATCACTGACGGCATGGGCCTGTCCGTCGTCGGCTGGAAACTCGAGCAGAGCGCGACCGACACGTTTCTTGTCAACGGTACGGCACGGCTTCCCCTTCACAATCTCTACGTCCGCAAATACGGCGATAGTTTCAAAATCAAGCTGAAGCGGGGCCGCATCACGGGGCGGACCACCGTACCAGCGCCGGCCGAGGCGGCCGGAGACGAGAAATCGCCCCCCATCGGTCGCGGAGGGACTCCGGTTCCGCAATCGGCGGGAAAACAAATATATGCACTGGAATATACATACGAAGATATCGAGACACGGCCGTTGACGCAGGCCATTCTTCCGAGTCCGATGGAAGTCCTGCGCTCCCTGAATTCCCTCTGGGGCGAGCGCAAACTGTTCAGCAACGTCGTTTCGAGTTTCATACGGGTCGCCGAGGGTTTTTTCGTCGCCCTGTTTCTGGGCTTCCCCCTCGGTCTCGCCATGGGCAGCTTCTCGCGCATCAAGGCGATGTTCGCCCCGCTGGTGGTGTTCGGCGGCTACCTGCCGATCCCGGCACTCGTCCCGCTCTTCATGAGCCTCTTCGGCACGACCGAGCTTCAGAAGGTGATGTTCCTCGCGTTCGCGTTCGGCATCTATCTCCTTCCCCTCTTCGTGCGCGCCATCGAGGAGGTCGACAACGTCTACCTGCTCACGGCTTATACCCTCGGGGCGAACAAGTGGCAGACCGTCAGACACGTTCTCCTCGCCATTTCTCTTCCGAACCTGTATGACGCGATGCGGATGGGCTTCGGCGTCGGATGGGGCTATATTATATTGGCGGAAATGGTCGACATGGGCAGCGGCGGCCTCGGCGCACTCATCCTGGGCAGCCAGCGCATCGGGCCGAAGGAGCACATTTATCTCGTTCTCCTCGTGATCGTGACGATGGCGTTCATCACCGACAAGCTGTGGGAATACTTCGGTGACCTGTTGTTCCCCTACCGGAGGCTCAAGCGATGAGCGAAAACGAAAAAACCGGAACCCCGCTTCCCAACAAACCGGATCGTCCCATCGGCACTGATGAGACGCCGACGGCACCGGGCTGGCGCAGTTCTGGCGGTCCCGATCTTGATGGAATCGCCGCACCTCCCGCGGCATCCTCCGGAGGAACGCAGCCTCCCCCCCCACTTGCGCCGGAAAAGTCCGTCGAACCGTCGGCGACACAGCAGGCGACATCGCCCGGTGCATCGACACCTTCCGCCACTCCGGATGCCCCGCCGACGAATCCTCCCGAAGCGACAACGGTCGTCGTCGCACCGCACCCGCAGGCACCGGAAAGCTCTCCGACAAAGCCGGCGCAGACTCCGGAGCCTTCAGCCAGGGAGATTCCGCCGGCACCGGTGCAGCAACGCCCATCCGCTCCGGCCGGAGCCATGCACCACCAACCGGTTCCGAAAGCCGCGGCTCCCCGGCAACGGTCGTTCTGGAAAAATCTTCTCTCCCCGTTCATCAACCTGCCGGACGCCCCCGCCCCGCCTGCCGAGCGGCCTCCTGTCCTCACGGCTCCGAACACCGGAGCGGCGAAACCCGGAGAAGCCGGGCTTCCTGCGGGGCCGGGCGTGAAGCCGCCGGTCGTCACCTTCCGTCACGTGACGAAGA
>JAGOCE010000211.1 GCA_017998915.1 Candidatus Ozemibacteraceae bacterium | reverse complement strand
GTACATGCTTGCGGCCGATGCGGCCGGCCTGACATCCCGGCTTCGCGGGCTGGCGGCACCCACGGCGGCGGACGCCGCCGAGAGGTGCTCCGGGGTCGTTCCGCAGCAGCCGCCGATGACGTTCACGCCGTATTCCTCGACGAACCGCTTGTGGAAGGCGCCGAACTCATCGGGAGGCAGGCGGTAGACCGGTTTCCCGTTCACGTTCTCAGGGAGGCCCGCGTTGGGCATGACGGAGACGGCCTTGCCGGAGGAATCGGCCAGGAATTTCACGTGGCGCATCATCTCGAGCGGGCCGGTCGCACAGTTGATGCCGATCACGTCGACCATGCCGAACGGCTCGAGCACCGACTGGACGGCGCCGATATCGCTTCCCATCAACATCGTTCCGGCGGCCTCGAGGGTGACCGAGACCATGACGGGACGGCGGGCGCCCTCCTGGCGGAAGAGGCGCGCAAGGGCATTCAGGGCGGCCTTCACCTGGAGGAGATCCTGGCAGGTCTCGACGACGAAGATGTCGGCCCCGGCGTCCCACAGGCTGCGGACCTGCTCGGCGTAGATGCCGGCCATCTCCTCGAAGCCGATGTGGCCAAGGCTTGGAAGCCGCGAGGTCGGGCCGATCGAGGCGGCGACAAAGCGCGTTTCCCCTGCGCGTCCCGTCTCGAGCGCCTCCCGGGCGATGCGCACGGCGGCTTTATTTATAGCATCTACTTTATTTTCAAGACCATATTCGGCGAGGGTGAGACGGTTGGCCCCGAATGTGTTGGTTTCGACCGCCCGGCATCCCGCGGCCACGAAATCGGCGTGAACCTTCCGAACGGCGTGCGGCGCGAAGAGGTTGAGGGCCTCGTTGCATCCGTCGAAGCCGCCGAAATCCGCCGGCGTCAGTTGCTGGCGCTGGAGATTGGTTCCCATGGCCCCGTCGAAGACGAGGATGCGCTCGCGGAGATGGGCAAGGAATCGTTCGGGGGTCATCATCGGGCGGTTCCTTTCGGGGTTGCGGGGGGTCAGCGCTCGAGGGCTTCGAGCACGCGGATGACGTTCGCGACGCGGCCGAAGGGGACGCTGATTTGAACGCCTTGGACCAGCGGCCTGATCTTCCTGAGGGCTTCGATGGCGATGGCGATCCCCTCTTCGCGCTGGGCCTCGGGGGTCGCCGCGGCGCGCATGCGGGCCATGATCGGCTCGGGAACCGAGGCTCCAGGCACCTCGTTGTTCATGAACTCGGCGTTCTTCAGGCTCGACAACGGCCAAATGCCGGCGAGAACGGGGATCCGCACATGCGAGATGCGCTCGAGGAAGCGCTCGAGCAGGGCGGGGTCGAAAACCGGCTGGGTGATCGCGAACTCCGCGCCGGCGTCCACCTTCCACTCGAACCGGCGGATCTCCTGGTCGAGGTCGATGGCGCCGGGATTCGCCCCGACGCCGATGAGCAGGGAGGCCGGTTTCCCGATCGGGTTGCCGCCGAGATCGCGGCCATGGTTCAGCTGGTAGACGACGTTGGTGAGGCCGATCGAGTCGATGTCAAAGACGGCCGTCGCTTCAGGGTAGTTGCCCATCTTCGGCGGGTCGCCGGTGATGCAGAGAATGTTGCGGAGGCCGAGGGCGTGCGCCCCGAGCAGGTCGGACTGGATGCCGAGGATGTTGCGGTCGCGGCAGCAGTAGTGGAGCACGGTCTCGATTCCCACCTTCTGCTCGATCAGCACGGCAAGCGACATCGGGCTCATGCGGGCCGAGGCTCGCGGCCCGTCGGGGATGTTGATGGCGTCGACACCGGCTTCCTTCAATTGGCTCGCGAGGTCGACGGTTTTTTCGGGATCGCACCCCTTCGGAGGGGTGAGCTCGGCGCTGACGACGAACCGCTTCTCGACGATCTTTCTGGCGAACCGGGACTTCGCCTCCATCGGCACGGCCTTGATCTCGGGCAGTTCGCTCTCTGTCTCCCGGGCCTGGGCCGGCACGGCGACGATCTTGCGCTGGGGCGGCTCGAGCGCCTTCACGGCGTTGCGCACCCAGCGGATATGCTCGGGGGTCGTTCCGCAGCAGCCGCCGATGACGCGGACGCCGACCTGGATGAATCGCTTTGCATATTCGCCGAAGTAGGCGGGGTTGCACAGGTAGATCATGCGGCCGTCGACGGAGCGCGGCATGCCGGCGTTCGGCTGGACGATCAGGGGCTTGCGGCAGATCTGGTGGATGCGCTCGATCGCGTCGAACATGGCCTTGGGGCCGACGGAGCAGTTGAGGCCGATGATGTCGGCGCCCCACCCCTCGATCTTCGGGGCAAACACGTCGGGCGCGGTTCCATAGAGGGCGTTTCCGTCCTCGTTGATGGTCATCGAGGCGATGATCGGCTTGTCGGTCAGCTTCCGGACGGCGCGGATCGCCTGGTGAATCTCGTTCAGGTCGTAAAAGGTCTCGAGGATGAACAGGTCGACGCCGCCCGCAAGCAGGCCTTTCGCCTGCTCGGTGAAGGCCTCTTCGGCCTCTTCGACCGAGGTTTTGCCCCAGGGTTCGAGGCGGATGCCGAGGGGGCCGATCGAGCCAGCGACGTAGACCTTGTCGCCGGCGACCTGTCGGGCGATTTTCACGCCCTGGAAATTGATGGCCTCGATCTTGTCGGCAAGGCCGTGAGGGGTCAGCTTGAACCGGTTCGCGCCGAAGGTGTTGGTCTCGATGACCATCGCCCCGGCGTCGATGTATTCGCGATGCACCTGTTGGACGAGGGTGGGGCTCGAGAGGTTCAGCTCATCGTAAACCTGGTTGAGGTAGATGCCCTTGGCATACAGCATCGTGCCCATGGCGCCGTCGAAGACGACGGGATGTTCTTCGTAGAAAGCCCGGAAATCCGGAAGAGGCATGTCAGATCCTCCAAAAAAGGTGCCTCATATTGAGGGAAGACCCCCTCCCCTGTCAAGGGTGAACCTCGGAACCGGATCCCATGCCCTCATGTTGCCATTTTCCCTTCGACAAGCGCCGTGTGAAAGGCTTGATTCCAATAGGAGAACAGCCCTTCACGGGGCTTTCAGCCGCCTCGCGCGCAAGGGAGAAACCATGATAAACTGAATTCGTCTCGACAGGAGGTGCCTTCCAGAGATGGCCTATGCTCCCGACCCCATCAGTGTTCTTTCCCTCGACCTGCCGGCGTTCATCATCGGTATCGGGTTCCACGAGTTCTGCCACGCGTTCGCAGCCGACCGGCTGGGCGATCCGACGCCGCGCGAAGAGGGCCGGGTCAGTCTCAACCCGATCGAGCACCTCGATCCCATCGGAACGGCGCTTCCCATGTATCTCGCCCTCACCGGGGCGCCTCTCTCGTTCGGCTGGGGGAAACCGGTCATCATCAACCCGGCACGGTTCAGAGATCCCGTTCAGGGATACGGAATCGTCTCGATCGCCGGGCCGCTCGGCAACCTTCTCATCTGCATCATTCTCGGATTGGTCATGCGCTTTTCGGGTGAGAGCTCGGCGGCCCTGCAGTTCATGACGACGCCGACCGGCAACTATGTATATCGCCTGATATTTAGAATTTTCGTCATGAATATGGGGCTGTTCCTGTTCAATCTTCTGCCGATTCCGCCTCTCGACGGCTCGAAGGTCGTGATGTGGCTGGGTGGGGAAAAAGCACGCGAAGCCTACGATGCCATCCGACCCTTCAGCCTTCTCCTGCTGATCCTGGTGCTCGCGTCGGGAGTCGACAGATATATTCTGATCCCGCTGTTCATCAAACTGACGCTGTTTCTTTCCGGCCCAGGGATGGCCCAGTATATTTTTTCGCCCGGAGCATTCGTCGCGGACTTTCTCTGATCCCAATCGGGGATAGCTTCGCCGGTTACGGTTCTGTTCAATTCGGAAGAACGCCATGACGGCGTCGGATCTTTATACTTGAAACAGGGGTGAAAAAGGAGGCAGGTATGCGCAATCGTCTTATCGCTCTTCTCGCGGTGTGTCTCATCCTCGGCTGCTCCCTCGGCGCAATCGCCGAAACGCAGATGTCGTCGGTGAAGCAGAAGGAAATGCCCTATCTCGTAGGCATCGGCTTCGCCCTGAAGTCACTCGAGGAATATATTCCCTCGGAGCTTCACGTGAACGTCCTTCGGCTCACGGATCTCCAGACCGGCCAAGAAACAAAACCGAGCTTCAAGGCGACATTCGAGTTTGGCGCCGACAGATACCCAGTCAAAATCATCAGCCCCGAGCCGGAAAAGTTCGAAGCCGACATCATTGAGCCCAACGCGAAGGAAAAAGAACTCGCGACGCCGATCGGACACATCACCCTGAGCGTTTCGGTTTCCGAAGGCAAACCCGTCGCAACCGGCACGCTCCGAATCAAGACGGCAACCGAACGAACCTCCGGTGAGTTCGCCCTTCTTCTGAACGCGCTCGCGGTTCCTGACGGCGAGAAAAGCGACGCTCAGGGCAGCGCTGATGCTCCGGCTGCAGCCGGCGACACTGCGCGCTGATTCACGAGCGGATCAATCTTGAAAAGCCACTCCGGCATGCCGGAGTGGCTGTATGCAAACCGGGGGAACGGAACGCTCAACGGCCGTAGATATCGTCGAACCGGATGATGTCGTCCTCTTCGAGGTATTCGCCGTTCTGCACCTCTATTATTTCGAGAGGTATTTTTCCCGGGTTCTCCAGGCGATGTTTCGTGGATTTGGGAACGTAGGCAGATTCGTTCTCGTGGACGAAACGCACCTCTTCGCCAATCGTCACGCGGGCGGTCCCGCTGACCACGACCCAGTGTTCGGACCTGTGATAATGCATCTGCAGGCTGAGCCGCTGGCCGGGGACGACCGTGATTCGCTTGATCTTGTGGCCCTCCCCTTCCGATAGAACGACATACTCGCCCCACGGGCGATACCCCGTCGTATGCTCGACAGCCTCTTTGCGGCCGGCATCGCGCAGTTGTTTGACGACCTGCCTCACCTGCTGCGAGTCTCCACGGCGGGCCACAAGCAGGGCATCGTCGGTGTCAACGACCAGACAGTCTTCGAGGCCGATCGTTGCGACAAGCCGCTTGTCGCCCATGACGAGCGTGTTTTTCGAGCCGATGGAGATGACATCCCCCTCACAGACGTTCCCCGCCTCATCCTTGTCGTGCACGTCATAAAGAGAGTCCCAGGAACCGATGTCGTTCCATTCGGCATGCAGCGGAATCGTGACGACACGCTTCGATTTTTCCATCACGGCGTAGTCGATCGAAATATCAGGCATGTGCTCATAGGCGGAAAGGATCTCGTCGTAGGTTGCATCAAGTCTCGATGCGACCTCCGGGGCAAGCACGGCGAGCTCGTCGAGCATGGTGCCGAGGCTGAAGGCAAACATGCCGGAGTTCCAGTAATATCCACCTTCGGCAATATACTTCTGTGCCGTCGTTTCATCGGGTTTTTCGACGAACCGAATGGCCTTGTGGGCGGCAGAGCCGGACATCGCCTGCTTTTCACACTGAATGTATCCGTATCCCGTCTCGGGACGTGTCGGAACGACCCCGAACGTCGCAATGAAGCCTTGCGCTGCAGCCTCCCCGGCGGCCCTGACAGCCTGGATGAACTCGTCTCCCTGCTGGATGAGGTGATCGGAAGGCGTGACGAGAACGACGTCATCGCGGCTGCAACCCATCTTCTCGAGACAGAATTTGACACCCAGCCCGATTGCCGGCGCTGTGTTTCGCATCGCAGGCTCGAGAATCAGGTTCGGGCATTCAGGCAGCTGCGATTTGACAAAAAACGTGTAATCGCTTCCCGTCATGACAACCATGTCATGAAAATCCGCAACAGGCAGAAAACGCTCTGCCGTACCTCTCAGGAGGGATCCGCCCTCATGAATCTTGAGAAACTGCTTTGGAAACAGAGTCCGCGAAAGCGGCCACAGCCGCGTCCCTGACCCGCCTGCAAGAAGAAGAATCTTCATCACATGCCTTCCCTCGTCGGTGGTGTATTGGCAGAAGTCTTCGCATCGCCATTCCTCTTGTCGCCGGGAGTATATCAGATTTCCCAAGATTCCTTCCCGACAATCGATCATTCCATCCCGAACGGTCGAAATTCTTCGGAATGGGGTGTATCGTATCTGGGCAACACCCGAATCACAGATGAATACATACGTTCTCATTGCCCTGACCTTCTCGCGGCCAATACGAGACATGCTGGCAGCGCAGTGTCTTGCCGCGCTCGGCACCGGCATGTTCACCGTGCTCTTCAACCTGTATCTGAAGTCATCCGGGTATACGGAAGACGCGATCGGCAGAATTCTCGCCATCCAGGCGCTGAGCGCGGCGCTGGCGTCGGTTCCGCTCGCACGCCTCGCCGACAGCGTGTCACGCAGGGCATGTTATATATTGAGCGTTTTTATTCTTGCCGCGGGATATATCCTCGCTTCCTCGACGACGTCATTCGGGCTTCTCGTCCTCGCTGCATCGCTGTGGGGCATCGGGTCGGGCGGCCAGTTGGTCTCGGTCCAGCCGTATCTTCACGAGCACAGCCGCCGGCGCCAGCGGTCGTATCTCTTCAGCATGAACTTCACCCTGACGTTGGCGATGTTCATCATCGCAGGCCTGCTCGCCGGCTGGCTGCCGTCCATAGCCGGCGGTTTCGGCCTCATGGAGGCGCTTTCCGAGCCTGAGCGGTTAAGACGATGTCTTCAGGTCGGCGCCGGCTTTGCCGTTCTCGCGGCGATTTTTTCGCGCAGACTCGAAGAGCCGGTCCGGCGAGTCCCCCAATCCCACGCAGCCGCGACGGGCCCGGCGAAAGAGACACTGCCGCCGGGCACCCTGATTTTCCGGTATGTCATCACGACGGCCCTGACGGGCGCAGGCGCCGGGCTGATCGTTCCATACTTTAATTTATATTTCCGCGACTGGGTCGGAAGCGGCGTATCGGAAATCGGCACCGTCTTCGCGCTGTCCCAGCTAACCACGGCGATCGGTGGCGCCCTTTCGCCCGCCATGACGCGTCGTGTGGGCCTTGCCCCCGGGGTCACGATCACCCAGCTGGCATCGCTGCCGTTCATGCTCGCCATGGCACACAGCCACGACTTCCTGTTCTGCGCCGGCTGTTTTTTGTTCCGCGGAGCCTTCATGAACATGGGGATTCCGATTCGGGAACAGCTGATGATGTCGCTCGTTCCGGCACATCTCCGCGCTAGTGCGGCGGCCGCCGAAAGCATCT